>DATHSU010000001.1:0-2386 GCA_035463895.1 Ignavibacteriaceae bacterium
CGGTAGCGTTGCGGATACTGAGTATTTAAATCAAAATTATTTTCTAATTAAGACGTTCAGTAGGCTGGTGTAAAGTTGGAACTGGAATTTGAAGTATATTTTTGTTTTGTTTTGCCTTCACTCAAATCTCTTAAAAACTGCGGAAGAGCAATTTCAGCTTCGTCAGAAATCATATGATCAACTTCTTTGTAATATTCATCATTACTTGTAAATAAAGATCCAAAACCAACAGTCTTTGCATTTAACATTTTACATATATAAATTATTTTATCTGCTGATTTGGCTTGAGTTAATTCAGCTCTAATAAAAACAAAATCAGACCAAATTATATCCTCATCTTTAAGTTCACTTCCATTCATATCAATCATTCTTTTGTTCCAAACATTAGGTAACATAGAAGAAATCTTTAACAGAATTGGTGGGGGAAAACCATCGAAGGGTTCTAGTAATTTCATTAAATACTTCAGCCCAAAACTGCCATTTGTATTTTTCGGATAAATTATAAGAATATTCATTATAGCTCGCTAAAAAGAATAGTTATTGTAATGATTCATTTTTAAACTGAATATATTATCATCTATTAAAAAACTAAAAACAATCCATCTTTCGGATGAAAAAAGGACTACATCTCATGGTTGATTCCAGCTAATGCCTGTTAAGCTGTATCAGATTATTTCTTTTTACCTGCAACAAAAACAACCCCGCCAATAACTATTATTCCTATTCCAATAAATGGTGACCAGCTTGCAGTATGTTCCTTATCTGCTGATATTTCAATATTACCGATATCAACAACTTTTTCCCGAGTTACGTAATTAAATCCCGTATACAAAGTCATTATCAATCCGATTACCATTATTACTATACCTAATGCTTTTATATTCATAACTTTATTTCTTTTTGAATGGTTAAATAAACTTTACTTCAAGAACTTTTTTTGCATCTTCAATTTGAGCCCCTGGTATAACCAGCATTACACCTTCAGACTGGTCTGAGAAAACTACGAAAGTATCGGAATCATCCTTAAGAATCCTGGCTTTGATACCGGCTTCCAGCAATTCTCTTTGCGCAATTTCAGCATACAGCTTATTTTCGAATTCACCAACTATAACGTTTTGCTCTTCCATTTATGTACCTCATTTTTATGGTTTTCCTGTAATGTTTTTTTTCGTCTTGTTTATTATGCTTTTATATCTTTACGCTTTGGGTTTATAAATAAATCAATTATTACTTTTTTATGAGACTTATAATGGTTTTACATTAGTAGATTAAACTTATTAAGCAGGAAATTCAATCGGACAAAGGAATGAATAAGGAACTAAACCTTTTGAGTGAGCTGAAAAATAATATCAATTACTAATTCCGTGAGAATAAATGTGCTTTCTGATCGAAAAATTTCAAGTGACTGCTCAATAGAAATTAGAATAAAGTTTACAAAAATGTTTTTCTTTTTACTGTACGTTCTATAAAGATTTTTTATTCTATTCTTAGTTAACAATTCGTCTGATAATTGCAGAAATGTATTTTCTGAAGGATATCCGGATTAGTATGATTAATTAAACATGATTCTAAAGAAATGAAATAGGATGAAGGTATTTACTATTGTATAGAAAACTCGAAATATCCGGAAATAATTATAATTTTATTCAGGGTTCTATAAATAGTTTATTTAATTCTTTTCTTTCTCTTACAGCAAGAACTACTCTTTTGAGAATAAAATAAATCAACACCGAAACAACTACGGCAAAGAATATTTGTACTAATATCACTTTCGTCACCTTTAGTTCTTATTTATTGTATTAGATCACTATGTACTTTAAACAAATGTAATATTTCAATCCGGCTATTGTTAAAGTTTATGCTATCCGTTTAGATATTGCGGGAATTACTTTAGTGCAATAAATCATTTACCAGGCGGATTTAGGCAATGAATCCCATATAACATATATTAAAACAATTAAGTACAACGCGAAAACTGATATATGAAAAACTTTCTCTTTCTTTTTATATCCTTGCTTTTTATATATTATTCCTCCACGCATATCGATCACCTTTCGTATTTTTTTATTGTTAGTACTTTTTATTTTTTTTAATAAAATATGCCCCCCATCCTGGGATGAGGGACAAATCTTAATATTTTTACAATTCCGGACTGTTTAACTTTAAAAACGGTTATCAAGTAATACAGTATTGAAGTACCATTGTACTTCAACCCATGCCGGTTCGCCGGGTACACCGCCGCCAAAGTTTACTATTTTTAGTTTTGAGTAATGACCGTCATGATCATAAAGAAATACATAATTACTTTCTCTATCATGAATATTATTAGTCCACGTGCCTGAATTTCTTAGCGGTGAATCCTGTCCGTCAAATAAATTAGTGGCAG
>DATHSU010000002.1:0-10658 GCA_035463895.1 Ignavibacteriaceae bacterium
ACCAGTACTTTTCATCAAAATATTCCCTTGTTAGCCACAGCAAAGGGAGAACCACCGCGGTTCTAATTATGGTCCAGTAAACAATTTCGCCCACGTAAAATCAACATTTTTTTTGAAATAAAGTAAATTTAGGATAATAAGACAAAGATACCTAAGTATCGGTAAAATTTGCTGTTTTAGGGATAATATAGTATAATTAAACACATGTTATTTTTACTTTTGAGGAAAATGAAAAAAGCCACTAAAAAAGTGGCTTTTAAAATTCGATTGTGAGCGCGGGTGGGCTCGAACCACCGACCCTCTGCTTAAAAGGCAGATGCTCTACCCCTGAGCTACGCGCCCTAAAAATCGAGCAACAAATATATAAATAGTGGATTTTTATTCCAAATTTGAATAACTAAATATCAGTTACTTTTATGTCTAAAAATGCGAAAATTTTAGTTTGTGATGACGACGAAACTCTTTGTTACCTTTTGAAGGAACAATTAATTGAAGAAGGTTACTCAGTTGATACAGTCTATGATGGAAAATATGCAATAGAAGGCATTAAAAGTAAAAACTATGATCTGCTGCTTCTGGACCTTAACATGCGGGAAGTTTCAGGTGAAGAAGTATTAAAGTTTGTTAAGGAGTACGGCTCTATGCTGCAAACTGTAATTCTCTCTTCGCAATCGGAAATGCGAAAAGCCATTGACTGCATCAAGAACGGAGCTTATGATTATATAACAAAGCCATACAATTTTGAAGATCTGATTCTTACTGTTAACAGAGCAGTTGAACACCGTGAACTTCTTGTTACAACACAGCTTCTTTCCAAAGAAGTTAATAAGAAACATTCCGGAAATATCATTGGGGAGAGCAAATCAATTCAGCGTGTACTAAATCTTTCTATGAAAGCTGCGCAGTCAGATTCAAATATTTTAATCGAAGGTGAAACCGGTACTGGTAAAGAACTTTTTGCTGAATATATTCACAAGCAATCTAATCGAAAAGATAAACCTTTTGTAGTTATCAATTGTGCTTCATTACCAGACCAGCTTATTGAAAGTGAATTATTCGGACATGAAAAGGGAGCATTTACAGATGCAAAATCCACTAAACAGGGATTGGTTGAAATTGCACACGGCGGCACATTGTTTCTGGATGAAATTGGTGAGCTCAGTTTATCGCTTCAGCCCAAATTACTCCGTTTTCTTGAGAATGGCGAATACAGAAGAATTGGCGGTGTTACAAATTTAACTTCTAATGTTAGAGTAATCGGCGCCACAAACAGAAATTTACTTGAAGAAGCTGACAATAAAAATTTCAGAAAAGATCTATTATTCCGATTAAATGTTATAACTATTACTATCCCTCCGCTCAGAGACAGAAAAGATGATATACTGATTCTTGCACAATTTTTCCTTGAATCAAAATCATCTGTCAGATCGCCTAAGCGTCTTTCACCGGAAGCTTCGGAAATTCTTGAGAACTATAACTTCACAGGAAATGTTAGAGAGCTTGAGCACATTATTGAACGCGCAATAATTTTTGCCGAGAGCGATACAATACGCATTGATGATTTAAATCTTCCTTCTCCCCGCTTGAGAAAGTCTTCCGGAAATTCTGTGGATATCCCCGGAGAAATTATCAGTATGGAAGAACTGGAAAAATGGCACATAGCAAACATACTGAATGCTAACCGATGGGACAGAATGCAAACAGCAACTCAACTTGGTATTAGTCCCAAAACTCTTTATACAAAAATCAAGAAGTATGAAATAAAACAGAATTAGTTTTTAATGTGTGCAAATAAAATTTCGTCTGCCGAATATGATTATGATTTGCTTGAATTACAGAATTCCTCTATTGCTATTGCCGACGAGAATTTAAAGATAACCTGGTACAATAAAAACTTTAAAAAAAACTGCAAAGTAAATAGAATTAAAGGCGCATCCCTTACTTCTGTTTTCGGAATAAATCTACCCCCGGATTTTGAAAAAAGCAGTTCGGATAAATCATTAGTAATTCCTTTACCCGATTCAAAAATAAACATTATTTTAACTCCCATCCCTGTTTCTAAAAGGAATCATTCCAACACCTTTTTTATTGAACTTATTCCTGTCATAGACCAGCAGCAGGATAAGCTTGATAAAGATTTTCTTGAAAGAAATATCCGCTTTCAGAATGAACTTCAGAACATACTTACTTTATTGGTAAAAGAAGATTCTCTTAATCCTATCTCTGAAGAGATTTTAGTCAGATGTATTCCATTGACCGGAAGTGATTTTGGTGTAATTGTTTTTCAGGAAAATAATGAAATAAAAAGTTTCCTTTATGTGGATGATAATATCCATATAAAAAACCGTAGTGAAGTTGAAAAAAGTATAATTTATAATTCTTCGTTCATTAACAAATGGCTCGATATTAACAGAAGACCACTGTTAGCATTAAATCAATATAATAATATCGGATACGGACTCACCCAGGTTGTTGATTGTGAGTCGCTTTGTATTTCTCCATGCTATTTTGAAAATAAACTTTGGGCAAAGCTGATTCTTGGTAAAAAAACTGGCAATTACAGCTCTATTGAGATAAACAATTTAGAACAATTTTCTATACTTCTTTCATTTGCTATAAGTAATGTAAGAACCCGTGAACTAAACACGGCTCTAGAATCCCGTCTGCTTCAGGCCCAAAAACTTGAAACCATAGGTAAACTATCCAGCGGTATGGCACACGATTTCAGCAACCTGTTATCCGGAATTTTCGGCAGTGTAAATCTTTTAAGAAACAGGGTTCCTGATTCGGAAAATGTCACCAGACTAATCGACAATATTGAAACCTGCTCAATAAGGGCAAGGGATTTAACAAAAGGATTATTATCGTTTGGCAAACCTACTGCCAAGCGTAAAGAACTGGTTCTTCCAAATGTTTTGCTTGAAGAACTTTCTAAAGTAATCCAGCAAACATTTCCTCACAATATAACTTTTGAGCAAAGTTTTGAAAGTAAACTTTACAACATTCTTGGCAATGCAACGGAGATATATCAGATTCTGCTTAATCTTTGTGTTAATGCCAAAGAGGCAATTGACGGGAAAGGTAAAATAGTTCTTTCAGGAAAGAATGTAACAATTGACGATGATAACATCAGGAATTATCCTTTACTTGAACGAGGAAATTATGTTCTTCTTTCTGTAACTGATAGCGGCAGCGGAATAACTGAGGAAAATATAAACAGAATATTCGATCCTTATTTTTCAACAAAACAAAAAGATACTGGTTCAGGGCTGGGACTTTACGTTACCTATGGTATAATCAAAGCACATAACGGTTATGTTGACGTTACCAGTTCTAAAGAAAAGGGAACCACATTTGATGTTTACCTGCCGGCATACGAACCTCACAAAACTGATAAAACCCTTATTGCGAACAAAATTATTATGCTTGCTGATGATGAGGAAATGTTAAGTGAGCTTCTTGCAGAACTACTCGAATTAAATGGATATAATGTTATTCGCGTTACTTCCGGAAAAGAAGTTTTAAAGGTTCTCACTGAAGAAATTAAAGTGGATTTACTTATTATTGACTATAATATGCCTGAGATGAACGGAATTGAATGCATAGCTGAAATAAGAAAGCTTAAGTTTGATATGCCGATTATCCTTTCCTCCGGCAGTCTTAAAGTTGATGAGATTGATATTGGGAAGTATGATATAAAAAGCAAACTTACAAAACCTTACGATTTTGAGACTATGCTGTCAACAATACAAAAACTTATTTAGTTTCCTCATTCTGAATCTCTTCATCTACCTTAATCATTTTTATATCTTTTGTATAGTTTGAAATAACAGGATCCTTAATTGCATTCAATTGATCAAGCACTGCCGTAATTTCTTTAACTGCAATTTCAATATAATTAACCCGCTTTAATATAGCTTCTTTTGATAATTCGTTTTTGCCAAGTTCTCTTCTTATTGCCGTTGAAGAAAGACTAAGCAAAGTAAGCGGTTGTTTTATTTTGTGATTTGCTGTTACAACAGTTGCAAAAAAAGTATCCCGCTTTTCAGATTCAAGTAAAGATTTCTGAGCGTCTGATAATTTAAGAGCCGAGTTAACTCTTGCAAGCAGCTCGATTCTGTTAAAAGGTTTTTTAATATAATCAAATGCCCCGGCTTCAAGACCCTCCTTTGTATCTTCAGCCCCGGACTTAGCAGTTACAAGTATTATAGGAATATTTTTTGTTTTAGGATTTTCAACAAGGGATTTACAAACTTCTATACCTGTAATGTCAGGCATCATAACATCCAGCAGGATTAAATCGGGCAGTTCTAAAACAGCTTTTTCAATTCCTGTGCTTCCATCATAAGCCGTAAGTACTTCATAACCCTCATGCTCTAAACGGTCCTGGAGCATAAAAACATTTTCTGGCAGGTCATCAATAACAAGTATTCTTTTCATTAAACTGATCTTAGTTTGGATAAGTGTTGCTCAATCTTTGCAGTAATTACTGCAGCGTTGACAGGTTTAGGAATATAATCATTAAAGCCGTGCTTTAAAATAATTTCTCTGTCGCCGGACATTGCTTTTGCAGTGACGGCATAAACTACCATATCATGGTTTTTGCTGTTTGCTCTTATGTTTTTCAAAGTCTGGAAACCATCCATCTCGGGCATCATTATATCGAGTAAAATCAAATCCGGTTTAATCAGATCAAGCATTTTTAAACACTCTATGCCATTTCGTGCCAGATGAGTTTTACAATTAGCTGCCTGTACCATTTCATTCAAAGTGAACAAGGTATCAGGATCATCATCTACGATTAAAACTTCTCCTAAATATCTTTCAATGATTTCTTCTTCATCATTAATATGCGGTGAGGGTTCCGGCTCAGGGTTTTCCGCTTTTTCATCTTTGCGGCTCTGAATAATTATTCCTTCCTCCTGCTGCTTTATTCTATCCCTGACAATTTTAAGTACATCTAACGGATGACCTTTTGATTTTACTGTTATATCTTCAACCACTGTATTGAGAGTTTTAATTTCCTCTTGTGTGAGATCTTTTGCTGTACTTATTATAATAGGAATATGTTTTGTTTGCGGACTGGACTTTAATTTATACGATAACGTAATGCCATCTATTTTAGGCATCATGAGATCAAGAATAATGAGGTCCGGCTGAATTTCAGCAATTTTATTGAATGCAAACTCGCTATCCTGAATATAATCAATTCTTACTTTTTCATTTTTAAATTCAAGTTTGAACTTTTCGAATTCCAGCTCATCATCATCAACAATTACAATTTTTTGTATTTGTTTATTAGCAAGCCCCTCAAGCCTGTTAAAAGCAGAAATTAATTTTTCCGATGATATCGGTTTAACAAAATATTCAAATGCTCCAAGGCCATAGCCTATCTTCTTATCGCCAAGAATTGAAACAAGAATAACCGGAATTTCTTTTGTGGCCGGATCTTCTTTCAGATCCTTCAGCACAGTCCATCCGTCTTTATGCGGCAGCATAACATCAAGAGTAATTGCAAACGGCTGTTTTTCTTTTGCCAATTTCAGACCTATTTCACCATCTTCGGCAAAAATAACTTCATATCCCTTCGATATCAGATATTGACCTATGGTGTATCTTATTTCAGCATCATCATCAATTACCAGAATAGGGTTCTTTCTATTCTTTCTTAAAACGTCAACATTAACATTTTGAGAGGCAAGGTTTTGTTTTTCCTGTCCGAATTTAAGAGGAATAGTAAAGAAGAAATTAGATCCTTCACCCAATTTGCTTTTTACTGAAATAGTACCGCCAAGCATATCAATAATACGTTTGCAGATTGCAAGTCCGAGTCCGGTGCCGCCGTACTTTCTGGTAGTTGAGCCATCAATCTGGCGGAACTCTTCAAATATTATTTTTTGAGAATGATCATCTATCCCAATACCGGTGTCGATAACATCAAACCTTAACATCTCATCTATTGTTTGAGAAACACGCAATTTAACAGCCCCTTTTTCAGTAAACTTAACAGCATTACCCATAAGGTTGATAAGAACCTGTGATAGCCGTGTTCTGTCAGTGGTTATAATTATACGGGTATTACTATTTCTTATTATTTCTAAGCCAATGCCTTTTTCAATTGTAAGCGGATTAATAGTGTTATAAATTTCTTCAAGTATTTCCTCGAGGAGAATATCTTCCTCACGCATTTCCATTTTGCCGGCTTCAATTTTAGAAAGATCGAGAATATCGTTTATTAAAGTCATTAGTCTTCTGCCGCTTTTAAGAACAACTTCAAGCCGCTCTTTGTTCTTGCCGTTGAGCTGTGATTTTTCAATTATCAGCTCAGTCAATCCAAGAATTGAATTCATAGGAGTGCGCAGTTCATGCGACATGCTTGCAAGAAACTGGGATTTCAGTTTTGTAGATTCCTCTGCACGTTGTTTTTCGGTCTCAAGTTCTTCCGCTCTTCTTTCAAGCTGTTTATGCAATTCGACTAAAGTTTCATTCTGCTTTTTTATCTGAACATTTTGTTTTTGATAATCTTCATTTAACCGTTTCAACTCATTAATGAAACTTTCGAGTTGAACAAGGGCTTTGGCATTTGTTAATCCAATTGCTAACTGTTCTTTAATTTTAGCAAGATACTCTCTTGATTCTTCTGATGGAGAATCGACTGAACCAAATTCAACAATCGCTGTTACTTTATTGTTATAGATAATTGGAATGATCAGAAGATGTTTTATCCACAGCTTAACTGTTCCTGTGGGTATAACAGGAAGAAGATCTTCAGATGTAATTTCAATCTGCTCTTTAGTGCTGATAACGCGCTGGTAAAACTCGTTTGTTTCATAATCAGAATCCCGTTTTTTAAGTCCGTAAGAACTGATTAGTCTTATTTCACCCTCATCAACAGAATAAAATGCACCCACAACAAAGTCGCATGCGCTTATAATTTTTTTCAATGCCGCATTGGATATTTCAACTAGAGACGGATTCTGATTAATAAGCGTAATAAACTCCGCATATTCGTTTTTGGCTTTTTGATTTTTCTGAAGTTCATCAAGCATAAGGTTAAATGCATTGCCCAGCTGCCCGATTTCGTCCTTTGTTCTTACACTTATCCTTCTGTTAAAATCACCCTCACTTACTACTTTTGTTGCATTGCTAAGGTCGGTTATCTGACTGCGCATTTTATTTGTGAATATGTATGTGAGTAAAACCGAAAGAACTAAACCTCCAAGACCAATTATCAGGAACATTATTTTTAATGTATCTCTGATCTCACTCAATTCCGGATTGGTTTTAAATATCAGGAATGAAAGATTATTGCTCAATTCACCTGAGCTTAGAGGTGAAGCAAGGGTTGCCGTTACATCATTAGCAGTTGAAGCCTCAAAATAAATTTTATTTTCACTTTGCTGATTAAAAAAACTGACTGCTTTATTCAAATCATATAGAATGTTCTCGTTTGACTTTCTACCTGAAACTTCGGCTACTGTATTATCCCACACAAGGGCAATATCAGCATTTATTCTTAAAGCAATATCATCCAGCCGTTCCTGGGTCAGAATCCTTCCATAATAAAATTGTTTACCCTGCCTGTCTTTAAAGGATTTTATAATTGCATAAGGATTATATTCTATAAACTGTTTTAATGTTAATTCGCCTTTGGGCAGATTTACTGAAGGTGAATGAACAAGCCGGTTGATTCTTTCTGTACCGTTATTGCTCAATTCGATTATAAAATCATTTTCAGCATTTAACAGATTTCCACGAAGCATAAATGCATTCAGATCGGATTCAATTAAGGCGGCAAATTCGTAATCTGATTTTTGAGATACGTTCGAATAAACGTAAGAAAAGTTGGATGCGGAGTTCTGAATATTCTGAGCCCTTTGTGTGTTAAGGACTCTTTGCATTGTGGTTATAATAGCAACGGCAGAGCTGCCGAGGATAAGCAGAACTATTAAAAAGTTAATAAAAAGTATTCTGAGGGAAAGTTTCATCGTTCATCATTCTCTCTGCAGTACCCGTCGAATAGTAATCAGTAATTCATCAAAATCGTAAGGCTTGCTGATAAAATCGCTTGCCCCCATTTTGGCAGAATCAATAGCGCTTTTTACATCAGCATAAGCCGTTAAAACTATCACTTTAGAATTTAAATTTTTTTCTTCCATTTCTTTCAGCACATCAAATCCATCCATATCCGGCATCTTTAAATCAAGCAGAACAAGATCAACTTTATTCTCTGAAAGATGTTTTACTGCATCAAAGCCGTTAGTTACATAAGATGCGTCATAACCGACTTCAGTAAGTTCATCTTTCAGAGCGGTACAAAGGTTAATATCATCATCAACAATAAGAATAACTTCCATCTATAACCTTAGTATTTTAACTGAGAATCACTCTGATCTAACTGATAAAATTTAATCTGTCTTTTATTATCATTAAGCTGTTCCTGTATCAGGTTCTTTGCAGAAGGATTCTGAGACCTTTCTTTCAAAGTAGGAACAATTTCAGCTTTAAGTAAAATTACAAGCTCTTTCTTGTTCACTATTTTCTGATCCGAACCGAATATATAGCGAAGACCGAAGAACCACCAGGGTAAATCTTTCAAAACAGGGATACCATTTCTGACTATTGCCTCTTCATTAACAAACAAACCGCCGAGCACAGTCTCTTCACCATTAAACATAAGCACCTGCGTATTTGCAGTGGTTTTTCTGATTTCTGTAACAAGTTCACTTGTCTGGAAAGTAGATCTTTCAACCATTACATTTAATAAACAGTAGTCAATACCTTCCTCAGTGTAAACATGAGGCATAACTTCTATAATAGTACCTGTAGGGAAAAATCTTTCAATAGTGTTGCCTGCAAAGTCTCTTGTTCTAACTGAAAAATCAGAACCAATTTGTATTCTTCCCTGGTTTTTATCACGCACAATAATATTCGGGCTGGCTAATATCTCTCCAAGATTTTCCTGTTCAAAGAATTTAAATACTGCGGTAGCTTCACCGAAGAAATTACCAATTTGTCCTTCAGCAGATGAGCCGAGTCTCCAGCTTGGCGGAATACCCTGTTGCTGCTGACCGGAGCCAGAACCGCCATCTTGCTCGGCTTGTTTAGTTTCCGAAATTATTTCAGACCCTATATTAAATCCTTTTCCCGATAGTAAAAACTTCCAGTCAATTCCTCTTTGGCGGGATTCATTTACATCCATTTCAAAGAATACTGCAGATATCTTAACTTCCCTGGAATTAACAGAAGCATAAGTTTCCGGGGTTCTATCATCCGCGGGGTCTTTACCCGGACGTTTAACTACTATAACGTCCTCTTTTTCTTCAAAAATGAACCCGCTATACTGGACAATAATTAGTAGTGCTTTATCATAAGGCATATTTTCTATTTCTATACCTATAGGATCATTTTTATCTATAGTGCTTACGATCCGCTTTCCGGTTGTGCTTTCACTTACCTTGCTCAACAGTTCAATAGCTGAATTGAACGGCAGGGTCTGTGCAAGAGTCACCAGCTCATCCGGATTATTATAAGTTTTAAATCTGCGTTCCCAATACTGCTGGGAAAAAACCTGTGAGACAAATAGCAGTATTGTCACTAAAGTTAATATGTAAGTTCTCATTTTACTTCTCACTTTATTTCTTAATTTCTGATTTTGATAAACTAAGATCAACTCTTTCAATAATTCCGCCTTTATTCAATATAAAGCTTACAGAACTGCCGTTATAATCTATCTTTGTTAAATAACCAAGGTAAACCTGTTCTCCTTCCCATATCAGGTAGGTATTGCCCTTATCATCTGCAAGGAAAGCGCCTTCAGGAATTAATGCAAGTAATTTTGCTCCCTGAACATCGAGCAATCCGTCAATATTAGGCGGTATTTCGTTTCTAATCAGAGGATAGAAGATATCGTATATTGATCCGGTGCTCAGGTCATTTTCCACATAGGTTGCTGGTGCAAAACGGGAATCCTGCGAGAAATATACCTGAACATTCATGGCAAAACTAACAAGGAACTGCGGAACACCATCTTCCGAATCTGTTTTAACAAGATTTCCGAAAGATACAGTCTGCACTTTCTTCAATTCCTTGCTGCTTTCAATTGCGTATATAAGCTTATAGACATCATTGAAATAACCCTGCCCGTTAAGCTTATAAAGATGATAGAAAAATTCCTTATCCTGCTTCTGTTCTGCATATTCAACATTAACCTGGGAATTACCGGAATAACCGGTAACTGCATCGTTAATGAAATTGTAAAACTTTATAGATGACAGGTTCTGAGGAATATTGAATTTCCTGTTTGCAAGAATTGAGTCAAGCATTGCTGAGCGCTCTGCAAGCTGCTCATACTGCTGCGCCAATTCAACAGGATCAATGGCGTTTGCATTAAGCTCTTTTAATTGTTCTTTCTTTTCATCGATTTCATTGCCCTGAACAGCAAATATATAAATACCGCCCAAAACAAGTACGAGAATAAGAAGAACTAAAAGAACTAATGTGCTTCGTAATTTTTTATTCATTGTCTTTCTTCGGATATGAAGATATATCAAATGTTATATTAAATTTATAAGCGTTCTTATCTCTTAATGATTCATTAAGCATACTATTAAGTGTTGCATTCTGAATTGAGTAAGCAAAATCCGTAAGTGTATATC
>DATHSU010000003.1:0-1561 GCA_035463895.1 Ignavibacteriaceae bacterium
TGAAATTGTACTATCATTTCTTAGTATGGGTCCGCCGTTATTTGGTAAATAGGTACTTGTGGCGTATATAATGCTTAAGTTGAAAAGTTACACTTGAAAGAATAAATTATATATAAAAAACTTCAGGAGTAACAATGAAAAACGAAAAAAGAAAGTTCACAGCAGAATTTAAAGTACAGGTTTTAAGAGAACATCTTGAAAACCAGGTTGCAGTAGGTAAAATATGCGAACAGTATAATATTCACCCTAATCTGTTTTACCTGTGGAAGAAAGAATTATTTAATGGGGCACTTGAAACATTCTCAAAAAGAAAAAACGGGAAATCGGATGAAGGAAAAATCAGTCAACTGGAAGAAAAACTTAAAGATAAAGATTCACTGATCAGTGAGATAGTTCAGGACAACCTGAGATTAAAAAAAAAGCTGAATGGGGAGTATTAAGTAAAATGTGGGTTGAACCAGAAATAAGAGACTCAGTAGTGAAACAAGTCACTTATCTTTCATTTAGAAGCGGAATCCCGGTTAGAAAACTACTGTCTCATATCGGCTTGTGCAGAGTTAAATTTTACAAGTGGACTAAACGATCAGGTATAGCTAACCGACATAACGGCAAGATACCAAAGACACACTGGTTGACCCCCGATGAAGTAAAGGCTATTGAAGCTTTTGCAAGAGAGCATTATTCTGAGAATGATTATTTCCTTAAAGACGGCTATCGTAGAGTTGCCTATAAAATGCTTGACTTAAATGTAGCTGCAGTCAGTCCATCGGCTGTTTATCGTATCCTCAAGAAGGCCGGCTTGTTAAACAAATGGAATACCAATAAAAGGAACCTGAAGGGACGCGGATTTAGACAACCGGATTATCCGCATAAACATTGGCACGTGGATATCAAGTATCTGAACTTTAACGGAAGTTTTTTATTCCTTATTTCTGTACTTGATGGTTACAGTCGTTATCTGCTTCATCACGAAATAAGACACACGATGAATGAATATGATGTGCAGTTAACTATCCAGAAAGCAAGGGACAAATATCCCTTTGCCAGACCAAGGATTATAACAGATAACGGCTCTCAGTTCATTGCTAAAGAATTTAAGATGTTTATTAAAGAAGCTGAATTTACTCATGTAAAGACATCCATCAGTAATCCGCAGGCTAATGGTAAAATTGAACGTTATCATAGGTCAATCAGTGAAGAATGTTTAAGGATCAAAGCGCCAACGGATCTGGATAGTTTTATCCATTATATTAAAGAGTATATAAACTTTTATAATACTCAAAGACTTCACGCATCACTTAATTATCTGACACCGGAAGATTATCTGTTAGGCAGAAAGGAAGAAAGAATCGAACAAAGAGAACTGAAACTAGAAAAGGCAGAGACTAATAGAGCTCTATATTGGAACTCAAAGACCAAAGCAGCTTAAAATTATGAGTTTATTTTACAAACAATATTTTTTCTTAATTGTAACTTTTCCCTTGAAGCATTACACTCCCCCACTTCTTATTGCAAACATATCAATCACCTCACAGAATGACTCTATAATTCATACCCAATT
>DATHSU010000004.1:0-2624 GCA_035463895.1 Ignavibacteriaceae bacterium
GTCCATAACGATAATCCAACAGGGGAGGGATTTTTAGAAAAATATAATCTGAAATCAATATCGGGTTTAATATTTTCAGCCTCATGAGATATGATTGAGTGGTAATCGCTTTTATTTACTATATCAACTTCGTGAGTAGGACAATAAATGTTTTTTAATTTTTCAGGAGATTTTAATTCAACTTTTACCGATACATTCTTCAATGGTTTAGCAGAGAACTTTTCTGTGTTAAGCGGATATAAATATTCAAACATATTATTATCCGATTCAAGTACCTGCGTATAACTGATTGATATTTTCTTTTCACTCTTTGGTTCGATAGGGAAAATTCTAAGTTTGAAAATGTCTTGCTCACTATATTCCAGGAGTGCCGGATCACGCATTTGCCTGACAATATCTTCATATATTTTTCTGGCTTTATCTGCATCCATCAGTTCGGCTTTGGTTTCTTTGCCGTTTATTACCATAGTAAAATTGCTTATCACGGCTCCTTTGGGAACAGGAAAGATGTATAATCCCTCAAGCTGATGATGAGATGGATTGTAAAATGCCTGATCAATTCTTGTAATGGCGGATTGACCATCAATCTTGACATCCACTTTATGATATACAACCTCAAGTGGAAAAGGATTGGGCAGAGGATGCGGTCTGGGGATAACGATAAAACCGTCTGCAAAAACTTTTATGCTAAACAGCACAATTAATATTAAAAGCTTATTAAAAATATTGAATATCATTTCATTCTCAGAGTTAATTCGTTTTAGTTTTTCTTAGCGACTTTGCGTCTCTGCGTGAAATATTTTTTTTCTCGCAAAAACGCTAAGGCGCAGAGCCATTTAATTAAACTTATAATTTCTTTGTTTTGCTTGTTCCCGGATTGCTATAATCATCACCGCATCAAGTGTATTTTCATTTTTATTCTCAAGCATCTTTTGTGCTACGTATTTACTGCGCTCATCATTTAACTTATTTATCCGTGTCTGTAAACTGTTGCGTTCTTTTTCCATTTTATCAATGTATGCTTTTCGTTCCTGCACAGACATCTTTTTCATCTCATCGGGCAAGTCTTCGGTTTTAATTTCTTCAATCTTCAAACTCCCTTCTCTCTTTGCATCAACTAAATCCCAGGTTGAATTTCTATACTGTGCACCGGATTTTGTTATTGATCTTTCCACCATTACACCCGGATTTAAACTCATTGAATTTGCATCCTGTTCAGCCTGAAGCTGTTTCTTTTCTCTGCCGGCGGTGCCGAATGCGATATAAGTTTTATTAAGTTCCTGACCAAGCTTGATTATTTCAGCATCCTGCGGTGCATCTATGTGGACAAATTCAGCGTTATGATCTATATTCATATACTTACCATCGGCAAGATCAGCACCATCTTTCCACATTGTCTGAATGCCTTCCTGGTAATTACCACAAAAAATTGTATTAACTATAATTCCTTTACCGACAGCTTTTTTGCAGGCTTCTTTGTAATCTACATTTCCTTGAGTGAACGGCTCATTACCAGCAATAAAAATTATTTTCAGGTTATCGTTGGATTTATTCCATTGAAGATTTTCAACTGCATTCAGGATCACTTTTCCACAATACTCTTCACCGCCATTTGTCTGGAGTTTAAATAGTTCATCAGAAATCTTATCCAGATCCTGAGTGAAGGGAACGATATTTCTTAGATATCCTTCATCTGCCGGAATGGATTGTTTGCCATATTCATACAAAGCAACGTGAAGATCGACCGGTTTGCCATTCTTTTTTGTTGTTGCTAATTCGTTTACAATTTTCCATAACTGGCTTTTTGCCTGATCTATAAGACCATCCATACTTCCGCTTGTATCAAGCAGTATTGCTAATTGTATGGAATTATTTTTTGGTGATTTGTTTTCAACCTTATGGTTTGGAAATGCAGATATAGAGAAAAGAAAAATGAACAGACAAAACAGCGATTTCATAACGCCTCCTTTTACGGATTAGTGATTAATAAAAACTGCTGCTTTCACGAAATGAATAGTGACTTTGTTCCTGAACATAATAAATAAATTTATTGGGGATGGATTTTTACCTATTCAATCACAAAATCAAAATAAGTATCGGAAAATGGTTCATTTCTTAAAGTGAAGTGCCACCATTCTTCTGCGAGATTCCGGAAGCCGTATTTGTCCATTAGACTTTTTAGAAGCAATCTGTTTGCTCTCTGCTGTGGATTTAATTCAGGATTTTCTGTGTGGGATAATTCATTAAAGCAGTCAAATCCGGTTCCCATATCTATGCTGTTGTCATTAAATCTTTTATCCATTGGCTCATAACACTCGCACTGGTCATCAATATCAA
The DNA here is from genome assembly GCA_035463895.1 of Ignavibacteriaceae bacterium. Lineage (GTDB taxonomy): Bacteria > Bacteroidota > Ignavibacteria > Ignavibacteriales > Ignavibacteriaceae > JAGXRK01. The sequence continues at coordinate 2,338 of DATHSU010000004.1, forward strand.
ATTCGGGTTGATAGGGAAGAGGTATCGGAACGATTGTTAAATCAACAGTGCTTCCGCGGCTGTGACCGGATTTTTCTGCAATAAAGCCGTCAATAAATAATCTGCTTTTATCAAGAGTTGGATAAAATTCTTTTTTTGTCAATGTATCATCCAAATCTTTTGCCCATCTTACAAAGTGATCGACCGCTCTTTGCGGACGATAAGCATCATAAATTTTTAAGGATAATGAAAATTTCCTTAACTCCTCCTGAACTTTTAATAATGCCTCTGCTGCTTCTCTGGTCATA
>DATHSU010000005.1:0-1620 GCA_035463895.1 Ignavibacteriaceae bacterium
TTCATTCGATCCTGAGATTATTGAAAATTCATTTAATGCGTCCGTAGATTCTGAAATTTATTTTACAACTTTAAGTAAAGTAAAAGCTTTAATTAAAAGTAACCCCCAAATTAAAAGCGTGGTGTTAAGTCACGGTTATCATAATCTTTCTTTTGCTTACAACAAGGATATATTGTACAGTGATAAATATTATTCGCTGTTCGATCAGTGGGGAAAAGAAATTATTCACTCAGCAGCTAATGGTCAACTGCTGGAATATAAATACGGACCTTTCAACAGTTTTTACACTGAATGGCTGGCATGCTTGGAGCACTTTGTAAATTCAAATTTCATAAAGCTTAAATATGATCTGGGTGTTCCAGTAAACCTTGATGTTTATCTGAATTTCTATGTTTCAATATTAAGGAATAATCCTAAACTGAATGAATTTCCTCATTTCCCGGGGAACTACAGAAGTGATAAAAGTAATCTGGAGGAAAGTCTTACAAATAAACTGATCAATTTACATTATTATATTGAAGGTGAAGTTGGTTCATCCGGAATAATGATCGAATCTTTGTATAGAATGGCTGAAACTTGCCAAGAATCTAATGTTAAATTCTTTCTGTTAAATACACCTATTCATCCTTCATTTAAGGAAAAGATACCTGATTTCTATTTCAATTTATATGACAGTCTTTTAGTTGATCTGCAGAATGAATTTAAAAATACCCATTACTATGACTTCTCAACTATAGAATATCCTGATTCACTTTTTGGAGATGGAGATCATCTTAATAGTATAGGAATGGAGAGGTTTTCTAATGAAATCAGGTATCTTTTTGATAATTGATTCAAATTAATTTTAGATTTTTATGTCTTTTTCTGTAACACCTATGACTATTAAATAAAATTTGAGACATAATGTTACTATTTATAATTTAATACCAATTATTTTAGTTTGTTTTTCTGGCATAATGTTGGGCTAATTAAGTTGTTTGCTTTATCTAAATAGAACAATTATTTTTTCTAATAAATGAAATCTTCGAGGGTATAATATAATATGAAAGCTGTTATTTTAGCTGGCGGTTTGGGAACAAGACTTAAACCTTTTACTGAGGTAATCCCTAAACCTTTACTGCCTATCGGTGAAAAAGCTGTTCTGGAGATACAGATTGAGCATCTCAAGCAGCATGGATTTGATAAGATCTACCTTGCCACTAATTATAAATCTAATTACATAGAAAACTTTTTTGGGGATGGTTCCCGCTATGGTGTTGATCTAAAAATAAGTCAGGAAGAAAAACCTCTTGGCACAGTAGGACCTTTAACTCTACTAAAATCCGAATTAACAGAGCCATTTGTAGTTATGAATGGGGATATATTAAGCAATATTAACTTTACCCAATTTTACGAATTTGCACTGCAGAAAGAATCATTGCTTTCAATATCAATTAAAAAAATAATTATGCCTTATGCTTTTGGTAATATATTTTTTAAAGAAGACCTTGTTACCGGAATTGAAGAAAAACCTGATATAATAACTTATGCATTAGCAGGAATTTATATAATGAAGCCTGATATATTAAATCTTCTCCCGGATAATGAGTATTATGGAATGGATTCTTTGATAAAAAAAAT
>DATHSU010000006.1:0-4362 GCA_035463895.1 Ignavibacteriaceae bacterium
ATTTAACATCAGTTCTATCACAATAAACTTAAGTTATACAGGAGTAAACCAAATGAAAAAAACAAACTACCTCTTTAAGCTGATTTTAGCTGGAATGCTTATAGCTGGTATCTTTGCTGCTTGTGAAGGTCCCATGGGTCCTGAAGGGCCGCAGGGTCCAAAAGGTGATACCGGTGATCCCGGTGAACCAGGCGGATCATTCGTAAATTGGGAAGGATTCAAAGAAGGCATAATATGTGCTGATTGCCATAACCCTGATTACGATACAACCTATTTCGTATGGGCAAGAAAATATCAGTGGGATTTGTCTAAACACGCTTTTGGCGGCGATTTCGATAGAAATTCAGCAGCTTGTGCAGCTTGCCATACCACTGAAGGTTACATCCAGTCCATTCAGGGAAGACCCGTTACAAATAACGTTAATGCATCACCTCCGGGATGCTTTTCCTGTCACTCACCGCACTCAACTGCAGATTTTTCTATTCGTGATATAGGTCCGGTTACAATCACTTCAGCAGTTCAGGGCGTTCCTGATTTTGTTTTCGACTATGGTAAAGGAAATCTTTGTGCCAGCTGTCATACGACCCGTACATTGAATCCAAAACCCGATCCAACGAAAACTGCACCTACAGATACTCTTACTATCACAACCAGCAGATGGTATCCTCACTATGGTGTTCAGGCTCAGATGTTAGCCGGTACAGGTGGTTTCGAGTTTAGTGATTACAATTACACCGGAAACTCAATTCATACTGTTGCGGCTGCAATAAAATCTGACGGCTGTGCAATTTGCCATATGGCTGATCCCAATGCGGGCGGCGGTATTGGCGGTGGTCACACAATGAATATTCAATATTTAAATACTTCAGGCAACCCGGTTTATTTATACACCGGCTGTACTGTTGCTGGATGCCATCCATCAGGATTTAACAATATAGACTACATCGGTGCTTCTTCCGGTCTTACAGGCGGTGTTGGAAGCCAGACTGCTACTAAAGCTTATTTGGACACTCTGAAAACCTTAATAGTTGACAGAGGATGGTATAATCCGACTTCTGGTTTAGTTAATGCAAGCTCAAACAATCCATTAAAAATTGCTCCCGCTTCAAGAGCCGGCGCATTATTTAACTACTACTTTGTCGAGCATGATTTAAGTCATGGTTCTCATAATACACGTTATGCTATCGAGTTACTTAAATCTTCAATTGATGAGTTAAGAAAACCATAACTCTGTATTAACATAAGCTATTATGTAAAAACCGTCAGGTAAAAACTGACGGTTTTTTTATGCCATTAATACGCATTTTAGTTATCAAACCACTGTAAAAGCAGCAATCTATAACTTATCTTTAAACCAGTTATTTAAAATTTCTTAAAAGAAATATTTCATTTGTAATGAGTTCGCCTAAACCTGACATAGATAATTTCATAAATACGCTTTTTAATAAAAAGACAAGATACATTCCTTCAGCTGAATTGGGCGTACACCCCAAAATTAAAAGTCAGTTTATTGGAAGAGAAATTTCAGGATTGAAAGATGAAGTTCATTTCTGGTATAAAGCAGGATATGATTATTTGAAAATGCAGCCCAAAGCTGATTTTAATCCGGCAAAAATTGGAGTAGCTGAAAAAGTAACTTATAATGATGACGGAACAGTGTTTAGAAAGTGGGCATCTGAGGGTGCAGGAGTTATATCAAATGAGAAAGATTTTGATAATTATAAATTCCCGTCAATAACTGATTTTGACTACTCCGATTTTGAAAATGTAAAACAGCTTCTGCCGGATGGACTTGGCGTTATAGGTCAATATGGAGATATATTCACTATGACCTGGGAAATGATGGGTTTTGAAAATTTCTCATTAGCAGCATTTGAAAATCCCGAACTGATTGAGCAACTAAACTGCAGGATAGGTGAACTTGTGCTTAGTATGTTTCAGAATCTTGCGCAATCAGAAAATGTAAATGGTTTATGGTACAGTGATGACATTGCATATACAAACGGCTTACTAATCTCACCGGATCTACTGGATAAATATTTTTTCCCCTGGTTGAAGAGAATCGGTGATTTAGCCAAACAATACAAAAAGCCTTTGATATTTCATAGTGATGGAATTTTATTTGATGTGATGGATAAAATTATTGATTGTGGAGTGAATGCATTGCATCCTATTGAACCAAAAGCAATGGATATAAAAGAAGTAAAGGACCGGTATGGTGATAAATTATGCCTGATCGGTAATATTGATGTCGATTTGCTGGCAAGGGGAGCTGTTTCTGAAATAAAAAAGAATGTGTTTGATAACATAGAAAAGATTGGAGATAGAAGAGGATACTGTGTCGGCTCAGGCAATTCTATTCCTGAGTATGTTAAGTTTGAAAATTATCTGGCTATGATTGAAGCAGTTCAGGAATACAATTCAAAATAAAATTACTCGTTCAAAAATCTACCCGGTCATTTTTTTTATATTTGCAACTAAGGAAAAAATAAAATTGACTAAAAACTACTTTGATGAAATAAAAATCCTTCTCTCATCTGCACCTGATATTATTGGTAAAAACAAGTACTTAAATACTGCAGTGCTCATTCCCTTAATAGAGATGGATAGCGATATTCATATATTGTTTGAAAAGCGTTCTTCAGGAATAAGACAGGGAGGGGAAGTCAGTTTTCCGGGCGGTCAATTTGATTTGCTGAAAGATGAGTCTTATAAACATACCGCTTTAAGAGAAACCTGGGAAGAACTGGGAATCAGGCATGATAAAATTGAGATCATAAATAAATTTGGTACACTCGTTGCACCCATGGGTTTAACCATAGATGTTTATGTTGGTTTTTTGCTGATCAAATCCCTTTCGGAAATAAATTGTGACACTGCGGAAGTTGAAAAAGTTTTCACAGTGCCATTAAACTATTTTCTTGAAAACGAACCTGAAATATTCTATTCAAGATTAGAAATCCATACACTTGATATTGATGAGCTTGGTAATGAAATAAAACTTCTGCCTGTGGATGAATTAGGATTGCCTGAATATTATTCAAGACCGTGGCGCAATGGTAAATACAGAGTACTGGTTTATAAAACCACTCCGGATCTTATCTGGGGTTTAACTGCGGAGATTATTTACGAGTTCTGTAATTTGCTAAAGGATAAAAAATGATTAACGGCACAATAAAGCATATTATCTGGGACTGGAACGGTACCTTACTCAATGATGTTATTTTATGCAGAGATGTAATGAATAATTTATTAAAGCGTTTTAACCTTCCGCTTCTAACAACTGAAAGATATCGTGAAATCTTCACATTCCCTGTAAGTGATTATTATATAAAAGCAGGTATCGATTTTAATAAGGAATCATTTGAAGTTCTGGGAAAAGATTTTATGGAAATGTATGAAGAGCGTAAATATGAGTGTGATCTTTATGCGGGCGTAAAAGAAGGCTTGGATTATTTTGGAAATAATAATATTACACATTCAATACTTTCTGCTTATCATCATAAAACCCTTACTGAAATAATTGATCACTTTAAGATTACAGATTACTTTGAAAAAGTTGCAGGATTGGATAATATTTATGCAGGCGGAAAACTGGCAATTGGAATGAAACTTATTCAGGATTTGCCTTATAAAAAGGAAGAAACAGTGTTAATAGGGGATACTATTCACGATAAAGAAGTAGCAGATGCACTCGGTATAAACGCGATAATTATTTCTGATGGTCATCAGGATGAGGTTAGACTGAAGCAATTAAATGTGCCTGTTTATAACAATTTCAAGTCTTTTCTTTTATCAAACAACAAATGAGTCATTCCCATTGCTTGCAGGAGAGATGAAAAAAAATCACTGTCATTTATATGGAGTAAAACGACTGAGAAATCTCTGGCTTTTAACTATTTTTTACTTTATAATTGAATCAAGAAGCCATCACGCAAAGAACGCAAAGTTTAATGCAAAGCCGCAAAGGTTTTTACTTAAAAACCTTCGATTATCTCAGGGCAAACTTTTTATTACTTTATAAACTACCTCCGGTAGTCAGGTTTATACTTTATACTTAAACCTCTATTCTCTGAGATCTCTCCTCATTTCATTCGTCGAGATGACAACAAATGATTGGATGCCTGCCCGCCGTGGCGGGATTGTCAGTCAACCATTCATTCAATCGTTATAATGTTTACTTAACATCAGCAATTGCTTGTGCGGCTGCCCTTGCATCTGAAAGTGAATTAAAAAATCCAACCCTAACTTTGTAAAAAGCTCCGGACACATTAGGTATAAATGTTTCAGTTACAAAAGCATTAAAACCGGCTCTTCTGTATTTCTCTGTAACTTCATCTGCACGTTTTTTATCTCTCCAGG
>DATHSU010000007.1:0-8001 GCA_035463895.1 Ignavibacteriaceae bacterium
GAATCCGGATCAATTGAACAGGATGCCGATGTGGTTATATTTCTTAATCGTCCGGAGATGTACGGGATAAAACAATTTCCGGATGAGGGAGCAACAGAAGGAGTTGCAGAAATAATTGTTGGTAAACAGCGTAATGGTCCAACCGGTGATGTGCGCTTAGCTTTCTTAAAAGACTATGCAAGATTTGAAAACCTTGCTCACGCAAGACAAATTGCCGATTACTCTGCTGTTGAAGCAATTGATGAAGATATTATTTAAGGTTAAAAGTCAAATGTCAAAATTCAATAAGTCTGCCCCGAACTTGTTTCGGGGTCAAAAAATTAAAACCCTTTTTTTAGTATTATTTATCCTTCAGTTTAATACTGCTCAAGTATTTTCAGAAAAAGATATTGAGATATGTAACTCAAAATTGGAACTGGCTGTAGATAAAAACTTATCAGAAAAACCACTGAATGAAATAATAGTTGAGATTGGTAAAAGTTTTATTGGCACAGAATACGTAGCACACACTCTTGAACAGGATGGATCGGAACAACTTGTAATAAATTTAACAGGACTTGACTGTACAACTTTTCTTGAAACTTCACTTGCACTTGCAAGGTGTATAAAATCCGGCAGTACAACATTTGAAGATTACAAAAAGGAACTAGCTTATATCAGATATCGCGATGGAATAATAGATGAGTATCCCTCGCGTCTTCATTACTTTTCTGATTGGATATATAACAACATTAAAAAAGGAATAGTTAAAGATGTAACTAAAGAACTTGGCGGGGAAGAAATTAAGTTTAATGTGGATTATATGTCCTTACATCCGGAAAGTTATAAACATTTAAAAGAAAATCCTGACTTCATTTCTATTATCCGGAAACAGGAAATGGAAATAAATAAAAGAACTTACTATTACATTCCGAAAACCAAAGTAAAAGCTATTGAAAACAAAATTGAAACAGGTGATCTAATAGCAATTACTTCCTCTGTAAAAGGACTTGACATTAACCACGTTGGTTTTGCGGTTAAAATGAGAGACGGTAAAACACATTTTATGCACGCTCCCCAGGCGGATACAAAAGTACAAATAACCCTGGAACCTTTACACGAATATTTGAAGAAGATTAAAAGGCATACCGGGATAATAGTATTGCGCGTTCGCGAGTAATGTCTCAGGTTTAATAATTCTAAAAAATCTCTAATATCTTTTTAATTGACTCACTAATTGATCTGGCTTCTACTTTAAATGGTTTACAATTCTCATTACTCATAGAAACATCTTCAACTTTTGGTAAATTGGGCACATCATCCATTGTTATTTTAACAAGCAGATTTTTATCAAAACCGGCAGCATCGCATAAACTTTCACCAAATTCGTAGCGCGAAACTCTTTCATTTCCCCCAAAGTTTATTATTTCTGTACGGATATCTTTGGTTAATAATTCACTCATCATCCTTGCTGCTTCAAGAAGTGAAAGGGGTGTACGAAACTGATCAGTAAATAATTTTACTTTTTCTCCCTTCATTAAATTGTTATACATAAAATCAAAATGACATTTGGAATGATTCAGCCCAAATCCATATAATAAAGCTGTTCTCAATATAATATAGTTATTAAAAGTTTGCTGAACCTTAACTTCTCCCATTAATTTCGTTTCAGCATAAAGAGAAACAGGAATTAATTTTGCATCCTCCTTCAGCATTGAACCACGATAACCAGCATACACTAGATCAGTAGAAGTGTAAAACATTTTTGCTTTATACTTCTCACATAACTGAGCAATCTTTTCAGTGGCTAATACATTAATGGCGTAAACTGTTTTGGGATCCATCTTTTGCGCTTTCGTAGGATCTGAAATTGCAGCCGTGTGTATTACAACTTCGGGATTAAAATCACTAAAAATGTTTTCAAGTCCGACTGTGTTTTCCAGATCTAACTTTACATTCTCAAATTTATCGCAATTTCCAATATTTGAATTGTACTGAGTTAAAATCTCATTTTTCTTTGAAAGTTCAATATTAAGATACTGTCCAAATAATCCGCTCCCGCCGGTAATAAAAATTTTCATAAAAATACTCCGCTACTATAAAAGTGCCTAAAATATGCAGCCTAATAGTTTTAACTTGTTATTGTAAAATATCCTTTACTTTGGAATTTCATGACCCCTTTGGTAAATTTATAAAAATATTTGAGAAAAATTTATGTTACACAATTATATACTAGCCATAATTATAATTTCATCGACAATCGTGAATTCGCAAACCGGTAAATTTTTCGACGCACCGTTTGGCGGCGGCGGCGGATATGTCCCTTCGTGGTATGTTCCCAAAGTAGATGAGATAAATAATCAGCTTAAGGTTTTAGGTATTCCGGAGTTTTCAACATCAGGGTTGTATGCTTCTGGTGGCGCCGGATTTATCTATATCGGATTTGTTAAACACTTACGGCTTGGTGGAATGGGTTACAGTGGCGCTATGTCAAAATCCATTACACAAAATGGTATTAATAAAGAGGCAGTTTACTCGATCGGCGGTGGTGGCTTGACAATCGAGTATACAATGCCATTTATTAAAGATGTTGGTCTTTCGTTAGGAGCAACAATCGGCAGTGGAACCATGAGTGTTGAATTATTCAATAATTCGGGGACACAAGACTGGAATAATATTTGGAATAAATTAGAACAGGGAGACAATGCCAATTCATCAAAAAAGCTAATTAATTCCTACTGGATGTTTTCGCCCACATTAAATTTCGAATTTCCTTTATACAGATTTGTGGTTTTTAGATTAGGAGTCGGATACCAGCTAACCTTTGGTGATGACTGGACTTACGATAACGATCAAACACTTAATAATGTTCCATCCGGTTTGAATGCTAATTCATTCTTTGTTCAATCCGGTCTATTCATTGGATTCTTTTCTTTTTAGGGTAAAATGAAAAATATACTTGTAACAGGCGGAGCCGGCTTCATTGGAAGCAATTTTATTAATTACATTTTAGGTACTCGAGATGACTATTTTATAGTTAATCTTGATAAACTCACTTATGCCGGTAACCTTGAAAATCTTAAGCCATCAGAGGGCAAAAAGAACTATCGATTTGTAAAAGGCGATATAACCAATCATGAGTTTGTAAATTATATTTTTGAAAAATTTAATATAAAATATGTTATTAACTTTGCGGCGGAATCTCACGTAGATAGAAGTATTCTTGGTTCAGAAATTTTCTACAGATCTAACGTAATAGGAACAAATGTTTTACTTGAAACATCAAGAAGATTTGAAGTTGAAAAGTTTTTTCAGATTTCAACAGATGAGGTTTATGGAAGTTTAGGCTCAACCGGATTGTTTACAGAAACCACTCCAATATCCCCAAACAGCCCGTACTCATCAAGTAAAGCCGCAGCAGATATGATGGTAATGGCATTTTATCACACTTATGGAATGCCCGTTGTAATAACAAGATGTTCAAACAATTACGGACCTTATCAATTCCCGGAAAAGTTAATTCCTTTAATGATCATCAATTCTCTGAATGGCAAGAAGCTCCCTGTATACGGTGACGGAATGAATGTGCGTGACTGGATTTATGTAATTGATCATAACAAAGCTGTGGAACTTGTGTTTGAAAAAGGAAAAGTTGGTGAAGTCTATAATGTAGGGGCAAGTAATGAAATGCCTAATCTTCAAATAATAAAATTAATTCTTAAAAAGCTCGGCAAGTCAGAAGACTTAATTGAATTTGTAAAAGACAGACCCGGTCACGATAGAAGATATGCAATTGATTCATCCAAAATACAAAATGAACTTGGCTGGAAACCTGAATTTATATTTGAAGAAGCAATTGAATACACAGTTGACTGGTACCTGAAAAATAAAAGCTGGTGGGAACGTATTATTTCTGGTGAATATCAGAAGTATTATTCTGAACTTTATCAAAATAGAAAATAAAAGATTTTAAGGAAAACCTATAATGAAAAACTCATTATTAATTTTAATTCTTCTTTTTACATTAAGCGGATCAGCCGTTTCACAAACAACTACCGGACAAACTTCCTTAACGGATGCAATGTCTTTTGCTGCTATTAGTGTAACTATTGGCGGGCAGTTTCCAATCAATGGCACTTTTCCCGCTTTAATTACGGAAAGAGCAGATCAATTCATTTCAAGAATGTACGTTCAGGCGGTTGAAAGGATTAGCAGAACCACCAACGACCTACTACTTCTTGACCAGATAAAAAAAGAACTTGAAAGTTACTCCTTAAGAGGTATAATTCTTAAAAGAAGCAGTGGTGAGGAACTTGTTCTTGATTTACTTAGATTCAGAATTACAGGTGATTTTTCTCTCAACCCTTATCTAAAAAATGATGACATACTTATTTTCCCGGCAATTGATATGCAAAGGAATTTCTTTTCAGTTAGTGGCGCAGTTAATCAGACTGGTAAAATTTTCTTTGTTGAAGGAGACAATTTGCAGGATGCTCTGCTTTTTGCCAGAGGTATAAACCCTGCTTATGAAGGAGAAATAGAAGCAGAAATAAACAGACCAAAATATGATGGAAGTGGAATTGAAATTATTAAAACAAATATTAATTCTTCGATCTCTTTGCAAAGAGGTGATCAAATAATTGTACAAGCTGATGAAACTCAACGCAAAGAATTTAGCGTATTGGTTATTGGAGAGGTAAACTCTCCTGGCTACGTTCCGATTACAAGAAGCAATACCAGGCTTGGTGAAATTATTGAGAAAGCTGGCGGTTTTACATCGGATGCATCAATTTTACGGTCCAGATTATTTAGAGGCAACAGTATTAATTTGTTGTTGGAACGACAATACGGAGTAACTATCCGCGAAGGTATAAGTATGGTAGATACATCGCTGCTCGTAAAAATGATAGACTATGAGGAAATGCTGATGTTAAGGATGTCTAACCTTGTTGAGGAAGATATACCCTATTTCCAGATTGAAAATCAGATAAGGGTAATGAACGAAGGAAGCGTTTCCGATTTCTCAAATCTTAATAATCCTGATTCAGAAATTCATAATTTAATTGTTCGGCACGGAGATGTAGTTATCATTCCTCAAAAAAAGCGAAACGTATATGTCTTTGGCCAGGTTCAAAATCCCGGGTTCATTACTTATTCTCCAAATAAAGATTATAAATATTATTTGAATCTCGCTGGAGGAGTTGGCAAATATGCAGAAGATGAAATTAAAGTAATAAAAGGGGAGTCTCGTTATTGGGTAGTTGCAGAAGAAGAACCAATAATAAATGAAGGAGACTTTATTTTTGTGCCTAAACAACAGTTGCGTTCTTTCAGATCGTATGTTCAGGAATATGCATCCTACCTTAGTATAATAGGTAGTGTTGCAACATTAGCATTATTAATTGTGCAATTGGGCAAATAGCACTTGACATTTAAGTTTAAAATCATATTTTTGTCAGGCTAATTTGAAAATGTTCTTAATGTGATTGTGAAGTAAAAACAAAGAATTTTAGTTCTTTAGTTTTTGAATCTATTGACTTTAGAAAATATTCATATTAAATTTGGTGCCCTTCTCTAATAAAGAAGGGTAAATTTTTGTTCTTTGAAAGAGTGAAAGCAGCGAATCTGTTAATTCAGCGAATTTAACTAAGCAAGTATTTGCCAAGATTACAAACTTTTTATAGTATTTACTACGGAGAGTTTGATCCTGGCTCAGGACGAACGCTGGCGGCGTGCTTAACACATGCAAGTCTACGAGAAAAAGGTAGCAATATCTTGATTAAAGTGGCGCACGGGTGAGTAACACGTAAGTAATCTACCCATAGATTTGGAATAACCCCGCGAAAGTGGGGCTAATACCGTATAATGCAGCGGCACCGCATGGTGATGTTGTTAAAGTTTATATGACGTCTATGGATGAGCTTGCGCCCGATTAGCTAGTTGGTAGAGTAAAAGCCTACCAAGGCTACGATCGGTAGCTGGTCTGAGAGGATGATCAGCCACACTGGAACTGAGACACGGTCCAGACTCCTACGGGAGGCAGCAGTGAGGAATATTGGGCAATGCCCGGAAGGGTGACCCAGCAACGCCGCGTGGAGGATGAAGGCCGTAAGGTTGTAAACTCCTGTTAGAGGGGAAGAAAAACTCCGATAGAATCGGAGACTGACTGTACCCTCAGAGGAAGCCCCGGCTAACTACGTGCCAGCAGCCGCGGTAATACGTAGGGGGCAAGCGTTGTCCGGATTCACTGGGTGTAAAGGGCGCGTAGGCGGGCTAGCAAGTCAGAGGTGAAATCCTACAGCTTAACTGTAGAACTGCCTTTGAAACTGTTAGTCTTGAGTGCGGAAGAGAGAGACGGAATTCCAGGTGTAGCGGTGAAATGCGTAGATATCTGGAGGAACACCAGTCGCGAAGGCGGTCTCTTGGTCCGTAACTGACGCTCAGGCGCGAAAGCGTGGGTAGCAAACAGGATTAGATACCCTGGTAGTCCACGCTGTAAACGATGAATACTAGGTGTTGGGTCGAAAGGCTCAGTGCCGCAGCTAACGCATTAAGTATTCCACCTGGGGAGTACGATCGCAAGGTTGAAACTCAAAGGAATTGACGGGGGCCCGCACAAGCAGTGGAGCATGTGGTTTAATTCGATGCAACGCGAAGAACCTTACCTAGGCTTGAAAGGCAAGTGACAGGGTATGAAAGTACCCCTCCAGCAATGGCACTTGTACAGGTGCTGCATGGCTGTCGTCAGCTCGTGCCGTGAGGTGTTGGGTTAAGTCCCGCAACGAGCGCAACCCCTACTATTAGTTGCCATCAGGTAATGCTGAGCACTCTAATAGGACTGCCTACGCAAGTAGTGAGGAAGGTGGGGATGACGTCAAGTCCGCATGGCCCTTACGCCTAGGGCTACACACGTGCTACAATGGATAAAACAATGGGCAGCAAAACCGCGAGGTTAAGCCAATCCCTTAAATTTATCCCCAGTTCGGATTGGAGTCTGAAACTCGACTCCATGAAGTTGGAATTGCTAGTAATCGCGGATCAGCACGCCGCGGTGAATACGTTCCCGGGCCTTGTACACACCGCCCGTCAAGCCATGGAAGCCGGGGGTACCCGAAGCCAAAATCCTAACCGCAAGGAGGGACTTGTCTAAGGTAAAACCGGTGACTGGGGCTAAGTCGTAACAAGGTAGCCGTACCGGAAGGTGCGGCTGGATCACCTCCTTTCTAAGAGTAATCGTTAATTCGCAAATTAACTACTCGCTGCTAACTCTTTCTTTTTGTTCTTTATATCTGTGAATTAACTTGAGCGTAGGGCTTAAGAAAATCCTGGGCCTGTAGCTCAGATGGTTAGAGCGCACGCCTGATAAGCGTGAGGTCAGTAGTTCAATTCTACTCAGGCCCACATTATGGGTTGTGTTGTTCTTTTTTTTTGTAATAACCTAAAACCCATAACTTCCCTTGGAGTTTTGGGGCTATAGCTCAATTGGGAGAGCGCCGCCCTTGCAAGGCGGAGGTTATCGGTTCGATCCCGATTAGCTCCACTACAAATCCCCGATTCGTCGGGTTATGTTCTTTGAAAGATTGAAAGAGTAAAAAACAATCCCGTTTTTCGGGAGAAGTTTTACTGAGCCTGAAATATAGAATAATAAATTTCATAGATTTAATGTTCTTACGAGAGCACAAATCTATCTGTGTATAAAAATTTTGGTTAAGTTATTAAGGGCATACGGTGGATGCCTTGGTACAAGAAGTCGATGAAGGACGTGACTACCTGCGATAAGCCACGGATAGGTGGAAATAACCTAATACCCGTGGATTTCCGAATGGGGCAACCCTTTCCGAGTAATGTCGGAAAATCTACAGCTGAATTCATAGGCTGTACGAAGACAACCCGGGGAACTGAAACATCTCAGTACCCGGAGGAAGAGAAAACAAAAGTGATTTCCTGAGTAGTGGCGAGCGAAATGGAAACAGTCTAAACCGTTTAACGTGTTCAAGGCGGCAACCCTTGCGTTAACGGTGT
>DATHSU010000008.1:0-1512 GCA_035463895.1 Ignavibacteriaceae bacterium
CATATAATTATCCCAATCCGGTTTATGACAGCCAAACATTTATCAGATATTATGTTTCGGAGGAATCCAGGATCAACATTAAAATATTTGATCTGGCGGGTGGATTTGTTGCAGAGCTTAATGACTTTGCACCTGCAGGAATTGATAGTGAAACCGTATGGGATGTTTCAAATATTCAAAGCGGAGTTTACCTTGCACGTCTGGAAGCTGTATCGACCAGTGGTAAATCAGAATCGCAGGTAATAAAAATTGCAGTTGTAAAATAATTCCACTGTCAGTTATCATACTTTTATCAGCCGAGAGCAATTTAACAGTTAGCAATAGAACAATTTAATAATCGAGACATAATAGCATACCGATGAAAAAAAATCTCATATTACTCTTAATTCTTTTTTCACCAACTCTTCTTTTTGGTCAGTTTACGGATTTCCATCCTGAGTTAAACTGGTTTACTATCAAGGGAAAATATGTTCAGGTTCACTTTCACGATGGTGCTGAACGAACTGCAAAAGTTGTGGCTAAAATTGCTGATGAAGTATGGGAACCAATCTGTTCACTTTATGATTATGAGCCTGATCTTGTTCATTATGTAATTAAGGACATTGATGATTATTCTAATGGTGCGACTTATTTCTTCGATAACAAAATTGAAATCTGGACAAGTGCACTTGATTTTGATCTGCGAGGTACTCATAACTGGCTTCGTAATGTAATATCGCACGAATTCACACATATGGTTCAATTGCAGGCAGCTATGAAAGCATCACGCAGTCTTCCGGCAATTTTCCTGCAGGTTCTCAGCTACGAAGATGAAAGAAGACCTGATATACTTTATGGTTTTCCTAATGTTGTTGCATCTTATCCTCTTGCTACTATTAATATGCCTGCCTGGTTCGCTGAGGGTACCGCACAGTATATGCGGACGGAATTTAATTATGACAACTGGGATTCACACCGTGATATGATTCTGCGTTCTTACATTCTTGATGATAATCTGTTAACCTGGAACCAGATGGGTGTATTTGGTAAAACAAGTCTTGGTAACGAATCTGTTTATAATCTGGGATTTGCATTAACGCGTTACATTTCACAGAAATATGGCGAAGCTAAACTTAGGGAATTAACTTCTGCACTCGGAAAATTCAGTACATTCACTTTTGATTCTGCTTGCGAAAATGTTCTTGGCAAAAACGGAAAACAGCTCTATGATGAATGGAAAGATTTCCTTTCAGAACACTATAATGACCGCATTAAATCAGTGCGTGAAAATTCTGTAATTGGTGACACAATTGGCGCTGTTGGATTCGGAAATTTTTATCCTGTTTTTTCTAAAGATGGTAAAAAAGTTTTATATATATCTTATAACTCATCTTATTATTTCTCACCTTCCGGAATTTATTTATACGATACAGAACCAAACTCAGATAAGCTGATTAAAATGGGTGTGAGGTCAACTTTTTCCTGGTTTGATAATGAAACTAAAGTGATTTATTCAAAGATAACGGATAATAA
>DATHSU010000009.1:0-4312 GCA_035463895.1 Ignavibacteriaceae bacterium
CATCAGCAATCCTTATTCTAGTTCTTAAATTAGATTATGCTTTTATATATTTGCATTCCAAATTTAGAGATACAATATGAATTTATTAGAAAAGCTTGAAAAAATAAAATCGAGGTATGATCAGATTACTGGCCAGCTTTCCGATCCGGCTTATGTGAATAATCATGAAAAGTTGAAAAATCTGAATAAAGAAAGAAGTAATCTTGAAGGGCTTATAAATGTTTTCAATAAGTATTCCTCCGTATTAAAGAATATTAAAGGAAATGAAGAGATTATCAGAACTGTAAAAGATGCTGAAATGGTTGAAATGGCAGAAACAGAATTGGAGGAACTAAAAGAAGAAAAAGAAAAACTTGAAGATGATATAAAGGTTTTACTTCTTCCTAAAGATCCTAATGATGACAAAGGCGTTATAATGGAAATCCGAGCCGGAACCGGTGGTGAAGAAGCCGCATTATTTGCTGGCGATCTTTTCAGAATGTACACACGCTATGCTGAAATCCGCGGCTGGAATTATGAAATTATAGATATGAATGATACAGGATTGGGTGGATTGAAAGAAGTTGTTTTTTCAATTACCGGTAATAATGTATTTGGAGACTTAAAATTCGAATCCGGTGTTCATAGAGTTCAGCGTGTACCTGAGACCGAAGCAAGCGGACGGGTTCATACTTCAGCTGCATCAGTTGCTGTGCTTCCGGAAGCTGAAGATGTTGAAGTTGATATAAATCCTGCAGACATAAAGATTGATATTTTCCGTGCCGGCGGAGCGGGCGGCCAGAATGTAAACAAAGTCGAAACAGCCGTGAGAATGACTCACCTTCCAACAGGAATAGTTGTACAATGCCAGGATGAAAGATCGCAGCTAAAGAATCGTATTAAAGCTATGAAAGTACTCAAAGCAAGATTGTATGATATGGAGCTTAAAAAACATAATGCTCAAATCTCTGCTCAAAGAAAATCAATGGTTGGAAGCGGTGACAGGAGCGATAAGATTAGAACATATAATTATCCCCAAAACAGAATTACTGACCACAGAATCGGTTTAACATTATATAACTTATCAAATATAGTTGAAGGTCAGTTAGATGAATTGATTGAGCCGTTGAAACTTGCTGATCGTGCAGAAAAATTGCAGGCAGCTGAGGAAGTTTGATTAATCGCTGCCTCGTTTGCTTGAATAATCATCACAAATCATTCATTCAAATATCCGCCGATTACAAAAAGTTACACTCTTTTTATAATTATTAAACTAATATCATCTTCAAACTGGTCATTGCTGAAATTCTTTATTTTATTTTGAATTTCTGTAATAGGATCTTCATCTGAAGGAAGGTCTTCAATTATTTGAACAAGGAATTCTTCGCCAAGCATCTCACCCATACTGTTTCGGGTTTCAGTTATTCCATCAGTTAAAACAAAAATCATATCGCCTTTATTCATATCAATTATTGTGTCCTGATAATCAGATTTCTCCACAAAACCAAGCAACACTCCCTTAGATATAATTTGCTTAACTCTTCCGGTTTTACCATCCTTAAACAAAATGGGAACATCACCGGCACCGGAATATTTTATATTTCCTTCTTTTTTATTAATGATAAGTGCAGATAGTGTTGTAAATACCTCAGATATTTTTGAATCCTGATAAACTGCCTGATTAACTTTAGTCAATATTTCAGCAGGCGAATATTTTTCGGCATTTTGAAGTATTCCTCTTACCGAAGTTCTGACGTAGCCTGCATAGGCAAAAGCAAAATACCACGCACCCCATTTTTTCCCCATTACATCACCGAGCATGATAACCAGATTATTTTGATCTAACTGGAAATAATCTATAAAATCGCCGCCGGGAATTCCTTTAAATGGAATATGCCACTGTATGATTTTGAACCCTTCTAAAGTTGGTGCGAAATCGGGTACAACCTTTACTCTTAGTGAACTTGCTGCCTGATGCAATTCCGAAACAATTTTTTTCCTCTCGTTACCAATGCTGTTTATAATAGCAGTAACTTTTGCAACTACTACTTTTGGCCCGGCAGTTTTGATAACATAATCAGTAATTCCAAGATCATAACCATTCAGTATATCTTTTTCCTCACCTTTAGCAGTTAAAAAAATGAATGGTATATTTTTTAATTCATTATCTGCCAGCAGCATTTTTCTGAATTGGAAACCGTCAACTTTAGGCATCATAATATCAGATACAATTATATCCGGTACTAAATTCTTTATAGATTCCATCGCTTCATCTGCATTTGAAGCAAGAACACATTCAAATCCTGCTCTTTCAAGATTATATTTAAATAACTTTGAAATTGACGGATCATCATCAACAAAAAGAATTTTAGCAGGTCTTTCTGAAAATGCAGTTTGAAGATTCTTCTTTAAGCCAAACTGTTTATAAATTTCCGAACGCCTGAGGAGGGCTTGTACTTTTATTAATAATTCATCAACATCAAATGGTTTAGTAATTATATCATCGCCGCCGACTTCCATTGCCATAGATTTATCTTCAAGGCTGCTTTTGGCAGTAACAAACACAAACGGCAGGAATCTGTGATTTACATTTTCACGAACTTTACGGCAGAATTCAAAACCATCCATTTCATCCATTGTTACATCGCAAAGGACGAGATCAACATTTTCTTTTTCTAGAATATCAAATGCCTGTGAAGCATTTTCCACTTCAAAAGAATCGTAGTTGTTTTTTCGAAGGTGATGACCGATTACTTTACGAATGGTAAGATCGTCATCAATAACGAGTATGGATTTTTCTCCGGTTGATGTCATAAAATAAAATCGAACTCAAGATTTTTTCTGTTATCATTGCAGTAGATTTCCCGGATGCAGAAGAAATTAGATCAGGAAAAACTTTTTACTGCTTCTTCCTGTGTTTTAAAAGATTCGAACACTCTGTACATTCTTGTAAGCTCAAACATAGAATGAACAGAAGGTTGAAAACCAACAAGTCTGAGATCACCGCCCTGACTTGTTACTTTTTTAAGAGAGAGTACAAGTGCGCCTAAAAAAGTAGAGTCTATAAACTCACAATAAGATAGATCTACAACTATTTTTTTCCAGCCCTGTTCAATTTCAGAGACAAGATTAGTTTTGAAGTTATCAGCTTCTTTTAATGTTGCTCTGAATAAATTAACAGTAAGGACCAGTACATCGCCCTGAACTTCTTTTGTAAATTCCATAATTTCCCTCTGAATTGTTATATTCTGTTTTCTATTTGATATTTATCCATTAGTCTGTAAATGGTTGCTCTTCCAAGCTTAAGTTTTTTAGCAGCTTCAACAATATTCCCGCCAGTTACTTTTAAAGCGTGTCTAATTGCTTCTTCTTTCAGTTTTTCAAAAGGAATAATTGTTTCGTCACCGAATAAAGGACTTGTTACTTCAACTGAATTAGAGTTTTCTGCCGTCCTTAAATGAGCAGGCAGATCATCAACATCAATCATATCAGATTCAGTAATAATTATACACCGTTCAATAGTGTTTTCAACTTCTCTTACATTGCCTGGCCAATTATATTCGTAAAATATTTTAAGTGCCCGTTTGGAAAATCCTTTAATTTCTTTTCCTAATTTTTCGCTGAATTTCTTTATAAAATGTTCTGCAAGAATTAGAATATCTCCTCTTCTGCTTCTTAATGGAGGTACAAAAATCGGGAAGGAGTTTAATCTGTAAAATAAATCCTCTCTAAATTCCTTATTTTCAACAGCGTGCTTCAAATCCCTGTTCGTTGCAGAAATGATTCTAACATCTGTTTTAATAAGTTCTGTACCGCCAACTCGCTCAAACTCTTTCTGCTGTATCACACGCAGCAGTTTTGCCTGAAGCAGCATTTCTAGTTCACCAACTTCATCAAGAAAAATCGTTCCGCCGCGTGCTAATTCAAATTTACCAAGCTTTCTTTGATGGGCTCCCGTGAACGATCCCTTTTCGTGTCCGAATAATTCGCTTTCAAGAAGTTCTCTTGGAATAGAAGCACAATTAACAACAACAAATGGTTTGTCTTTTCTAATTCCGTTATAGTGGATTGCACGGGCGATTAACTCCTTGCCGGTTCCGCTTTCACCATAAATCAGTACAGTAATATCATTAGTAAGAACCTTTGAGACTAGCTTGAATACATCCTGCATTCTTCCATCGGCAGAAATAATATTATCAAAACTATATTCCTGTTTTACATTTTCGCGAAGGTTTTGCAGCTCTTTTGTAAGGTCGTAGCTCTTTATTGCATTTTTAATCGAAAGTTCAAGTTTTTGCTGATCTATGGGTTTTGTAAAGTAATCGTAAGCACC
>DATHSU010000010.1:0-1717 GCA_035463895.1 Ignavibacteriaceae bacterium
GGGAATATTGGAAGCCAGAATAGCATCTTTAATTTGAGTGGCTGCATCAACTCTGCCGCCAAAAGTGTTTATTTTAAATATTATTGCATCAGCACCAGCTTTATCTGCATCTGATATCGACCTGCTTATATACGGAGCTAATCCAAGATCAATTTCATCTTCAATATAAGCGATGTATACTTTCTTCTGTGGATAAATAAAAGCACTGCAGACCAGAAGAACAGTTAATAATATTTTCATTTTTTTCATCTTAATAACTCTCTGACAAATAGTTGTTCAAAAATAGCACTATTGAATGAGATATGAAACGGATGGATTTATGCAATTATTTGATAATTGCATATTTCGTGTATATAATTAAAAGATAAAAAACGGGGCAGTCTCCTAAATATATTTTTTATGGTAGCCGCAAACTTCAGCTTGCGAAAATATTACAAATACGCAACTTAAAAGTTGCGGCTACCATGTGTTTAAGACTTTTGAGACAGCCTCCTGCATCGAAATACAAAGTTGTTAAGTTTAAAGAAGTTAATTATTGTAAGATAATATGCCCAAGTTTATCGCGCTTGGTTTTGAGATATTTTTCGTTACTAAGATTTGGCTGAATTTCGATTGGAATGCGTTCAACTATTTCAAGTCCGTAACCGTTCAGTCCAATCACTTTTTTGGGATTGTTGGTAAGCAATTTTATTTTTTTAATTCCTAAATCAAGGAGAATTTGTGCACCAATACCATAATCACGTATATCTGCTTTAAAGCCTAGTTCTTCATTTGCTTCTACTGTGTCTCTACCCTCATCCTGTAATTTATATGCACGAATTTTATTCTCTAAACCAATTCCCCTTCCTTCCTGACGCATATAAACCAGTGCACCAGAGCCATTTTGTTCAATGATTTTCATAGCGAAATTAAGCTGGTCGTGACAATCACAGCGTAAAGAGTGAAACACATCGCCGGTTAAACATTCTGAATGCATTCTTACTAAAAATGGTTTTCCAGTGTCAGGTTTACCTTTTAGAATTGCCACCTGCTTTTTTCTATCCAGTAGATTTCGATATAGATGAAGATTAAAATGACCATGCTTTGTGGGAAAATCTATTTCTGAAATTTTTTCAATTAAGTGTTCATTTTTTATTCTGTATCTGATGAGATTCTGCACGGTAAGAATTTTAAGATTAAATTTTTTAGCAATCTCGAAAAGTTCCTGCTGCCTTGCCATCTCCCCATCTTCTTTAAGAATTTCACATAAAACACCGGCGGGCTTTAAATTTGCCAGTCTGCAAATATCAACTGCACCCTCAGTATGTCCTGCTCTTCTTAAGACACCTTCATCAAAAGCACGCAGA
Source organism: Ignavibacteriaceae bacterium (assembly GCA_035463895.1). GTDB lineage: Bacteria > Bacteroidota > Ignavibacteria > Ignavibacteriales > Ignavibacteriaceae > JAGXRK01. The sequence goes on from DATHSU010000010.1 coordinate 1,347, forward strand.
GGAAAGATATGACCTGGTCTGGCAAAATCCTTACCCGTTGATTTTTCATCAATAAGTTTCTTAATAGTTAGTGCACGATCAGCAGCAGAAATTCCGGTTGTTGTTCCTTCAATCGCATCAACTGTAACGGTAAACTGAGTGCCGTGCAGTGCAGAATTAGAATCAACCATTAATGGCAGATTTAGCTCATCAATTCTTTTGCCAGATAATGCAACACACAGCATACCTCTGCCGTGTGTTACCATAAAGTTTACAATATCGGGTGTAACATATTCAGCTGCACAAATGAAGTCCCCTTCGTTCTCACGATCATCATCATCAACAACAATAATCACTTTACCGTTTTTTATTTCTTCAATTGCTTCTTCAAC
>DATHSU010000011.1:0-3617 GCA_035463895.1 Ignavibacteriaceae bacterium
TCGTCTGGTAATATCTCTCAAATGAATAATCCAGTACTGCATCCAGATCTTCTGAGGACAGATGATCCAAGCTGAAGTTTCCATCTGTACCTGTGGTTGCATTCTTAAATACCGGGAATGACCAGGCTGCTTCCTTTACTAAGTTTACTGAACTCTTTAAGTAATGCTTCATCGGTCCCCGTACGGTTTCCTTTACCATCTTTTCATCTGTACCAACAAATGTATGAAGCATCAGTGTTAATATCCCTTTTCCCTTATGTCCGGCTTCCTTCCAGGCTTTCCTGTATATGCTTATCTTTTCTGCCAACTCCGATATACTTTGTCCTAACAGATGTGTTAACAGATTATGCCCTAACCTGCCTGCCATCTCAAATGTTTCCGGATTGCCTGCCGCTGTTACCCATACCGGCAGCTTTTCCTGAACAGGTTTAGGAAGTATATTTATCTCTATTACCTTTCCATTTGGATTGGTGAACCCTACCTTCTCTCCCTGCCATAACTTCTGAACCTCTTCTATCTGTCTGAACATCAAATCTTTTCTATCTTTGAAGTTCTCCGGCTTTATTACAAAATCATTCGGCTGCCACCCTGCTGCAAAGGATACACCCACTCTTCCGTGTGACAGGTTATCTACCATAGACCATTCTTCTGCTATCCGGATTGTATTATGTAGTGGCGATACAACACTGCCGGCTCTTATTTTTATTTTCTCCGTTACTGCTGCTATTGCTGCACTGGTTATTGATGGATTGGGATACAATCCCCCGAAATCATAAAAGTGCCGCTCCGGTGTCCATACTGCTGTGAAGTTATTCTTATCTGCATACTTTGACCCCTCCAGTAACAGATGATACTTATCTGTATTCTTCTCCCCCTCGTAACTTGAAAAGTAAAATAAACTGAAATCTATTGTTCTGCTGATCTCTTGATTCTTCTGCTGACCTGCCTTTATGTCCTCTCCGGTATAGATTACTACTTTTAATCCCCGGGTTAGTGTCCATAATAGTTCTAAGACCGATATGTCAAATGACAGACTTGTTACTGCAAGCCATACTGATGCTTTATCATAGCTGATCTGGTTATCCATTGCTGTGAAAAAGTTTACTACATTACGATGGGTTACCTTCACTCCCTTTGGCTTTCCTGTTGACCCTGATGTGTAGATTAGATACGAAAGATCAGAAGATTTAACATTTGAAACAGGATTATGATCCGGTTGATCTACCAATTCATTAAAATCTGTATCAAGTTCAATTGTCGATGTGTTAACATCGGTTAAATAATTTTTGAAATGTGGCTGTGTAATAAGAGCAGTGATTTCGGCATCCTTGGCCATAAATTGTAATCTATCTTTTGGGAAGTTGGGATCGAGGGGTAGGTATGTCCCCCCTGCCTTATGCACTCCAAGGATGGCAACTATCATTTCAATGGAACGTTCGGTGCAGATTCCAACAATCGAGCCTCTTATCACACCAAGTTGCATAAGTTTATGAGCAAGCTGGTTAGATAATTTATTAAGCTGCTGATAAGTAATATTATTTTCTTTTACTCTGAGAGCAATTTTATTGCCAATAGTTTCAGCCCGTTTCTCAAATAACTGATGCAAACAAATATCATGGTCATACACAGTGTCTGTTTGATTAAAGGTATTAAGAAGTAAATCCTTTTCATCCTGCGTAACAAAATTAATCTCCCCGATTATACGATTCGGGTCAGAGATCATCTGTTTAATAGTTTCTTCTAGATGTTTTAAAAGCCAATGCATTGAATCATCCGGGAATCGCTTTGTATCGTATTGAAGCTTAAAATAGAGCTCCGCATCAAGATAACCGAATAAAGTAATAGGATAATTGGTTTGTTCCAGAATACGAAAATGGCGGTTTAACCATTTACCGCCTCTTGAACGAAAATGAGAATCAAGTAAATAGTTTTCAAAAATCAGGATGCTTTCAAATAAGTGTTTCTCTCCCTTTAACTCACTCCAATTTTGTATATTCATTAATGGAGTATGTTCATATTCTCTAAGCTTTAACTGATCATTCCTGAGTTCTTTTAACCAATCAATCAAATTTTGATTCGAATCGATTTTTACTCTCACCGGAAGAGTATTTATAAAACATCCAACCATTTTTTCCGAGCCATCCACGGTTAATTTCCGGCCAGTCCTGGTTGCACCAAAAAGAACATCAGATTCACCGGAATATCTGCTAAGAATTAGTGACCAGGCACCTAAGATCAAAGTATACGGAGTAATACCATTCTCTTTTGAAAAATTAATTAAAGATTCAGTAATCTCTTTTGTTAGGTAATGATGAATTACCTGATATTTTTCATCATTTTGTTGAACATTCAAGTCGATTTCGTGAAAGTTCAATGGAGTTGAGGCATTAAATCCCTGAAGGTATGAACGCCAAAATGATTCAGACTTAGCAATATCATAAGTTTGAAACCACTTAATAAATTCCTCAAATGGCTTAGGTAAAGGAAGACCAAAAGATTTGTCAGATAAACCTGCATCATAAAATTCAAAAACTTCATTCAAGATTATCGGATGAGAGCGCCCATCAATTATTATATGATGAAATGTCCAAACACATTCAAATTTTTCTTCCTCCAAACGGAATAATGTTACCCTCATTAAAGGAGCTTCTGAAAAGTTAAACCCGAATAGCCTGTCTTGTTTAAAGAACTGATTCAGTTTTTGATTTTGTTCTTCTTTAGATTCAGTACAAAGGTCGTGGTATTCAAACTGAATGGAAGCAAAATCTTGTACCTGTTGCTCAGGCTCTGATGAGTCTTCATGGATAAAACTTGTGCGTAATATCGGGTGACGGTCAATCACTTTCTGCCAGGTTGATTTAAATCTGTCTATATCAACTATTTCTTCCATTGTGATTATAATTTGTTCAATATCCACACCTGAACCGGGTGCAATTCTGCTATGGAATAACATTCCCTGCTGCATTGGCGACAATGGGTAAGATTTATGTATTTTTCTATCGTTCATCAGCCCTCAAATGAAGTCCTCTGGTCGTCCTTTAATTGTTAATTGTCTGTGCCGTGAAACATACAATTTTTAATGAATTATTCACAATACCTTTGATAAAGGTAACTTCTACTCAGAATCTTCATCATTAACATCTCTACTATTAATTCTTTTTCTGTTTTTTGGATCTGCTAATTCTTAGTTTTGACATCTCCGCACGTTTTGATCCGAGGTTACTAGCAATTTCAAAAAGATTTGATTTTTTGTTCTCAATAAATTCTGAAATTGCTTTTATAGTTGAGAATCTGAAAATATCTGTAAGAGATAGTTCCGAATCGATTGCTTCTTTAAGTTTTGCATGCAATTGCACAGCAAGCAGCGAATGTCCACCTATATCAAAGAAATTATCATTTATTCCTACTTTCGGTATTTTTAATAAATCCTGCCACACTCTGGCTATCCTATCTTCCATTTCATTCGTTGGTAATAAAACCTCTTTTTTCACAGTATCAAAATTAAATTCCGATGGAACTGGAAATGCTTTTCTATCTATCTTCCCATTCGGTGTTAGAGGAAAACTTTCAACACTCAGATACTGTGATGGGACCATATACTCAGGTAATTTGCCTTT
>DATHSU010000012.1:0-1736 GCA_035463895.1 Ignavibacteriaceae bacterium
CAGACTCACAATTGCTGCCCAGCCAACACCTGCAACAGCCATCATAGCCCACAGCATGTAGGAAGAATATCCGAATGCAACCACTCCGAAGTAACCTGCAGACATAATGAACAAACAGATAATATGAGTTTTTACCCGACCTATTTTTTCTGTAACCGGTTCAAGCACAAATGCAGGAAGCAATGCACCTACTGCGTTAAGGACAAGAAATGAGATAGCGATTATCATTCCTGTCTGATCGTCTGAGGTTGGTTCCAATCTTTGTTCAACAAATCCAATTATATAAACAAACATTGTCTGCACGCCTATCCATGAGAATGAATGTGCAAATAATAATTTTATAAATTGGTTCCAATCCGTTTTAGAAGCTTCTTCTTTTTCATCATCTTCAAGAACGGATTTTAATTCTCTGGGTTCTTTAACAAAGAACATTGGCACAACCGAGAATGCCATTACAAGAAAAACACCAAAGTAAATAAGAAAATAATTCCCGAAAATTGCACCGATAGCATAAGCAAGTACGCCGAATGAACCGGATACGGTTTGCATCCAGGTATATCCTTTTGTTCTTGGAACTCCTGCAGGTGTAACATCCGCTATAATTGAACGTGTTGGATTGAATGATATATTAATAGCAAGATCAAGTGTTAGTGCGACTACAACTGCAACAATAATTATGTTGCCGACCCCAAAGAAATCATCAATCACATCAATGTTTGGCAGAGCTAATAACATCAATGCAGCTATTGAACCACCGATAAGAATAAATGGTCTGCGTCTTCCTTTCCAGAACCAGACTTTATCGCTTATCAATCCAACTATAGGCTGACCTATAATTCCGGCTAAAGGACCAGCCGCCCAGATAAATCCTATTTCGTGAAGATCAAGTCCGTACTTTGTTCGCATCAGCCAGCTTAGTGCTGCAATTTGAATTGATAATGCAAATCCCATTGCAGTTGCAGGGAGACTCAGCAATGCATAGAACGGGTTGCTTAATTTTTTCTGCATTTCCAACATAAGTTTATACCTTTATTTGAATTCTTTAACATAATATTCCCTGAACTTGTTTCAGGGTCTTTTATACTTCAGATCAGATGCTGAAATAAATTCAGCAGTAGAACTATTCAACTAAATATAATTCAACACCTTTTGCTTTTAACATCGGAACATTACCTTCATCCAGAACTGTCCTCTCCCCTGTTTTAAGATTTGTCAACACACTATTATCACCAATGATATGTTTAATATGTGTTAAGTCTAAACTGCGCAGTTCATCCTTATCATTAACAACCACTATAATTTTCTGATCATCTAAAATCCTGAAGTAAATATACTGATCATTAAACGGATAAAAATGCAGCAGTCTGCCTGATTGTAAGGCCGGATATTTATTTCTGATCTTCAGGAGTTCTGTCACATAATCATAAATTTCATTCTGGTATTCTGTTCTTCCGGATTTTTTAAAAGCGTTTTGTTTGTCATCAGGAAATCCGCCGGGAAAAGGAGTACGGATATTTCCGTGATGATCATCTCCCACAATTCCGATTTCAGTTCCGAAGAGCAGTTTGGGAATTCCTCTCGTCGTAAGAAGGATTGAAAGAGCTACTTTAAACTTCTCAACATTTTCATTTGCAACGAACAATCCGCGTGATATATCGTGATTATCAAAAAATGTAAGAAGACTGGATGGATCAGAATACAAAAAATCCTGGGCGATAGTTTCATAAATGTGAATC
>DATHSU010000013.1:0-2016 GCA_035463895.1 Ignavibacteriaceae bacterium
CTCTCCCCGGCACCACAAGGCCCGATGAAATTTACATTATCGGCGGTCACTATGATTCATTCGCCTATGGATCTCCAATGACTAATGCACCCGGTGCTGACGATAATGCCAGCGGTACTTCTGCAGTTCTTGAATTTGCAAGAGTCATAAAAGAATCCGGTTATCAACCGGAAGCTACCATAAAGTTCATCGCATTTGCTGCAGAGGAGTTAATGTTATTTGGTGATTCCGGATGTGAACATTATGCTCAAAAAGCATATGATGACGGAATGGATATAAAGCTGATGATCAATTGTGATATGATTAGTTATAATACTCTGCCGCTCGAACAGGCAAAAGTAAGTATTAATTACTATTCCGGATTTACAAACCTTCTTAATATTGCTAAAGATGCAACAAACCAATTCAGCTTAATTACCGGAGTAACCGGTTCATTAAATCAATATTCAGATAGCTACCCATTTTATGAGAAAGGATTTCCAGCTATCTATTTTGAAGAGAATCAGTTTAGCCCTTTCTATCATACAATTGATGATAAAATTGAAAATTATGATATGGAGTATTGCAGCGAAGTAATTAAATCTGCCGGAGCGATGTTACTTAAATACATGGATATGAATTCGCCGACAAGTATTCAGGATGAAGAATTTATTATCAATGATTTTATTCTGGAACAGAACTATCCAAATCCGTTTAATCCGACAACAACAATAAAATACAGTATTCCAGATGTAGGGACAGGACTTGCCCCGTCCGTGCAGTTAAAAATATATGATGTTTTAGGAAAAGAAATAGCAACGCTTGTTAACGAAGAAAAACAACCAGGTGTATATGAAGTTGTTTTCGATGCTTCAAATCTTCCAAGTGGAACATATTTTTACAGATTACAGGCAGGTGAAACCACAGAAACTAAAAAATTAAGTTTAATTAAATGATCAATTACCCCAAAGCCCTCCCCTTAGAGTATTTTCAATGTTAGCCGCAACCTTTAGGTTGCGATCTTAACATAATTTCGCAGGCTGAAGCCTGCGGCTACCAATATTTTATAATTATCACACAGTCTCTTAGGAGAGGGTTGGGCGGGGCTTCTTCAAATATTTTCCATACCATGCTTTTCTTATTTCATCAACTTCCTTTCGGTGTGATTTCATAAAATGATCGCCGCCTTCCAGCATTACCAGTCTGAATGGAATTTTATGATCAAGTAGTTTATAAGAAAGATCAATTGAATCGTGCGGCAGAACTCTGTCATCTTCATTGCCGTGAATAATCAACAAAGAAGTTGTTTTAGAAAGTTTTTCCGGAAAATTTACGATTGAGCGGGATTCACACTTTGCACTAAAATCTTTTTCACCATATTTACCCATTGTCTGTTCATAAAGTTTTCTCATAAATCTGCTTTCCTCGGAGTTGCAGCGTAGATTGGCAATCCCTCCTAATACTACTGCAGCTTTGAAAATATCTGATCTGGTTAATGTAAGATAAGTCATCATTCCGCCGCGGCTCCAGCCCTCAATTCCCCAAATATTGTTATTCGCCTGCGGAACTTCTTCAGCTAAAGGAATAAGATTAAGAATATCATTAATGTCATCTCCTCCAAATTCGTCTTTGCCTTCACCTCCATCATTACCTCGATATTGAGATGCAAATACACAATAACCCCAGCTTGCAAGCTGTCCATACATGCCTGAAGCAGTAAATTTATCAATTGCTCCGGCATTGCCTATTCCTCCCCTGCACCAAATTATGCATGGATATTTTTTACTATCATCAGTGGGATAAGCAATATATCCTCTAACTTTCAATCCATCGGATTCATAAGTGATTTTCTCAACAGTTGTATTCTGAATAACATCAGAACCCCACCCGCTGATAATCATTTTCTGCTGTGATTCATTCAAATGGATTACTTCTCTATCAATTATTCTGCTCATTTACTTAACTGATTTATTTATATTTGTGTCATACAAATATCCGGAAAAATAGAATGGTCCAAAAGAAAAAAACTTCAACAAA
>DATHSU010000014.1:0-10716 GCA_035463895.1 Ignavibacteriaceae bacterium
GCTGACGTAAAAACTCCTCTGTTTGGAAAAAATAATGCAATAGAAATGTATTCCAAACAAAAGGGTGCTAATCAAAATCATATTAAAGAATTAGTAAGCGGTTTTACTAATATATATAACTTATTGTTAAATAATAACTTAATTCATTCAGATAGACAGTTAAATGGAGCGGGTGGGGGTTTATCTGCTGGTCTGGAGGTTTTTTTTCATGCAAAAATTATTTCTTCTGAAGTTTTTATTGAGGAAATATTGCTTTCCGATATCGAGAAAAGCAGCATTGATGCAGTTATAACCGGAGAGGGAGCATTTGATGAACAAAGTCTTCAGAATAAGGGAGCACATATAATTATTGAGAAATTTAGAGAATATAATAAACCGATCTTTCTCATTTGCGGTACCATTGAAAAGTCAATAGCCGGTAATTTGCCCCCAATGGTAAAAGTTATTCAGTTAATTGACTTTTTTAGTTCAAAGGATGAGTCTATAAAGTATTATAAAACCGGGCTGCAGAACGCAGCAAAAGTGATAATAAATCACCTGAATTACTAACTTTTATAACTTCATCAATTTTTATTAAATTGCATAAAAATTCTTAACACTTATCAGATTATCAGGAAACTAAATGAAAGAATATCTTGACCTTGTAAAAACGGTCTTGAATGAAGGAAACAGAAAAGCTTCACGCACAGGAGTGGATACAATTTCTTATTTCGGGGCTTTTTACAGGGTTGACTTATCAAAAGGTTTTCCGCTGCTAACCACAAAAAAAATGGAGTGGAAATCTCTTCTTAATGAAGTACTTTGGTATTTATCGGGAGAGCATCACATAAGAAATTTAAGAGAACACACTAAAATATGGGATGCCTGGGCGGATGATGATGGACGGTTACAGACAGCGTACGGAAGATTCTGGAGACGATATCCTGTGCCTTTAAGTAATGCCATTCTTGATGGTGAAATTTATGTAGATGAAAATCATCAGTTTGTTAAAAAGGAGGAAAATGGAGCGCTGGTATTTGATCAGGTCGGATGGGTAATCAATGAAATAAAACAGAATCCAAATTCTAGACGATTGGTTATTTCAGCCTGGCACCCGGCAAATGCTGTTATAAGTAAATTGCCTCCTTGCCACTATACTTTTACATTCAATGTTAATGATGGAAAATTAAATTGCCATCTAACTCAACGTTCAGGCGATATTGCACTCGGCATACCATTTAATTTAGCAGCGTATTCTATGCTGACTCAGATCATTGCACAGGAGACAAATCTTGAATTAGGATATTTTGCTCACACAATTGTAGATGCTCATATTTATGTAGCTGAAAAGGGAAGTGTAAATGAAAAACTTGATCATCTTGAAGGATTAAAACTTCAATTAACAAGGGAACCGTTACCATTGCCAAAATTGGTGATTGCAAAAAAATCAATTGATAAATTAAAATTTGATGATTTTGAACTGATTGGATATCAGTATCATGAGAAAATAAAATTTGGAGTAGCTGTTTGAAAATTTCAATAATTGTTGCCATAGCAAAAAATGGAGTTATCGGTAAGACAAATGGAGAAATGCCCTGGCATGTGAAGGAAGAATTTCAGCACTTCAAAAAAACTACTTTCGGTTATCCTGTATTGATGGGAAGAAAAACTTTTGAAACTTTGGGTAAACCGTTAAAGGGAAGACAAAATATTATCGTAACCCGAAATCAATCATATAGCGTTAATTTTCCGGAAATTCTGATTTTACATAGCCTTGAAGAAGCTGTTGAATATTGCCGGTTAAAAAATGAAAAACAGATTTTCATTATTGGCGGAGGAGAAATTTATCGTCAGGCAATTTCATTAGCTGATGAGATGATAATCTCTGTTATGAAGTTTGATGCTGAAGGTGAAGTAAAATTTCCAAAGTTCAGCAGGAATTTATGGAAAGTTGTTTCCACAGAAGATCACGAACAATTTGAAATATTCAGATACGAAAGAATCAAATAATGTCAGTTAATCGCATTAAAATATTACCAGAAAACCTTGCCAATAAAATTGCTGCCGGAGAAGTGGTTCAGCGTCCTGAATCTGTGGTTAAAGAATTACTTGAAAATGCTATTGATGCTGATGCAAAAAACATTGAAGTGATAATTAAACAAGCAGGTAAATCTCTCATCCAGGTTTGTGATGACGGTTACGGAATGATGGAAGACGACGTTAAACTTTGCATTCAGAAGCATGCAACCAGTAAAATATATGATTACAAAGATCTTGAAGCCATTAAAACTCTTGGATTCCGTGGTGAAGCCCTTAGTTCTATAGGTGCAGTATGTCAGTTTGAAATAAAAACTGAAAGAAGAGATGAAGAGATTGGAACTTTACTGAAAATTGAAAATGATACGCAGATTACAATTGAAAAAACTTCTGCTTCAAAAGGAACTTGTGTTTCAGTTAAAAATCTTTTCTATAATACACCAGCTAGAAGAAAATTTCTGAAAACTGATGGTACAGAGTTGAAGCATATAATCGATACATTCAACAAAATTGCATTGAGCCATCCGGATATTTCTTTCAAGTTTTACAACAATGATAACCTGGTATTTGATTATGCCGCTTCTTCAACAGAGGATAGATAGAAGCAGGTTTTTGCTGATAATATTCTTGATGGTGTTATTCCGGTTAATGAAGAAACGGATTACTTAACTCTTAAAGGTTTTATAGGAAAACCAACACTGCTTACAAAAACCAAAGGTGATCAGTATCTGTTTCTTAATAAGCGTTTTGTTATCAGCCGGCAGATTAATCACGCAGTTTTTAATGCTTATGAAAATATCCTTGAAAAAGGGGATTATCCTTTTTTTGTTTTATTTCTCACAATTGATCCCTCCAGAATAGATGTTAACATACATCCCTCTAAACTTGAAGTTAAATTTGATGATGACAAAGATGTATATCATTTTGTAATGGCTGTCATCAAAAAAAGCTTAGGTATGTATGACCTTGTTCCATCTATGACTTTTGATGAAACAGGAAATGACGAAAAACTAAGATTCGAACCTTTTAATAAAACTGACGCAGGAGATTTTTCAGATCGACCCTCGTTTATTGAACGAAGGGAAAGAATTCCTGTTACGGATAAGGAAATAGACCTGGTTTTTGGTTCGTTAACATCGGACATTAAAAGAAAAGAAAGTTCTTCAAACGCTCAGTCGTTTCTTGATGAGGAAGTAAAAGATATTTTTGCTGATAATAAAACAGTTGAAAGTCATGTTAAGAGTCCTGAAGAAACTACATTCATCACACAACTGCATAACAAATATATATTATCTCAAATTAAATCCGGCTTAATGATAATTGATCAGCATGTTGCTCATGAAAGAATATTATATGAAAAAATATTAAACCGTCTTGAAGCAAATATGCCGTTTTCTCAGCATTTACTTTTCCCTTTAACAATCCAGTTTGATCCGGGCAGTTTTGAAATCTTACAAACTCTAAATCCGTTGCTTAATCAGATTGGATTTCAATTAAAGTTCTTTAGTAAAAACACAATTATTATTGAAGGTGTTCCTGAAGACATTAAAAGCGGATCTGAAGAAAGAATTCTGAGAGAGTTCATCGAAGAGTATTTGATCAATGAAAGAGAGAAAAAACTTGAGCAAAAAGATAATATTGCAAAATCATATTCCTGCAAAGCTGCAATAAAGGCAGGAGATAAACTTTTAGAGAAAGAAATGCATCTGCTTATTGATCAACTGTTTGCTACAAGTATGCCTTATGTTTGTCCGCACGGCAGACCAATAATTATAAAAATTTCATTGGAAGAATTTGACAGAAGATTTGGAAGAACTTAATTTTATCAATATAAATTTATTAAATGACTAACTTCAATTAAAAAGGAAAATTATGATCAATCAGGATTATAAGAATAAAAGAAAATCGTATGACGAAAAATTGAAAGCCGCAAAAACTACAGGAATGAAATTCACAACTGTAAGCGGTGAAACAATAAACCCTTTTTATGGTCCTGATGATATTGAAAACATTAATTATCTGAGTGATTTAGGTTTTCCGGGTGAATATCCTTACACACGTGGAATTCACGTTAATGGTTATCGCGGAAAAATCTGGACGATGCGCCAATTTGCCGGGTTTGGCACCCCTGAAGATACGAATGAAAGGTTTCATTATTTATTAAACCACGGCCAAACAGGACTTTCAGTTGCATTCGACCTTCCCACATTAATGGGATGGGATGCCGATGCTCAGATTAGTGACGGTGAAGTAGGAATCTGCGGTGTAGCCATCTCATCATTAAAAGATATGGAGATTTTGTTTGATAAAATTCCTCTTGATAAAGTTTCTACATCAATGACAATAAATTCACCTGCGGCTATGATTTTTGCTTTTTATCTTGCCGTTGCCCAAAAACAGGGTGTTGATTTTAAGAATCTTCGTGGTACTTTACAGAATGATATACTTAAGGAATATATAGCTCAGAAAGAATATATTTATCCCCCACATCCTTCAATGCGGATAATAGTGGATATGATAGAGTATTGCAAAAATGAAGTACCTCAATGGAACCCGGTTTCAGTCAGCGGTTATCATATCAGAGAAGCAGGTTCAACATCTGTTCAGGAGTTAGCTTATACACTTGCTGATGGATTTGCATATATCGAAGCCTGCATTGAAAGAGGAATGGACGTGGATGAATTTGCTCCACGAATTTCATTTTTCTTTAATTCTCATTTAGATTTTTTTGAGGAGATTGCCAAGTTCAGAGCTGCCAGAAAAATCTACGCCAAACGCATGAAAGAAAAGTATGGTGCAAAAAATCCAAGAAGCTGGTGGTTAAGATTCCATACACAAACCGCCGGATGTACGCTAACCGCACAGCAGCCGGAAAATAATATTGTTAGAACAGCTTTTCAGGCACTTGCCGGTGTACTTGGCGGCACGCAATCACTTCATACAAACTCAATGGATGAGACTCTTGCTTTACCAAGTGAAAAAGCAGTTAAAATTGCACTTAGAACTCAACAGCTTATTGCTTATGAAACCGGAGTTATAAATACAGTTGATCCTCTTGGAGGCAGTTACTTTGTTGAAGCATTGACTGACAATATTGAAAAAGAAGCTAACGAAATCTTTGAACAGATTGATGCACTTGGTGGCGTGGTTGCTGCAATAGAAACAGGTTATTTCCAGAAAGAGATTGCTGATGCCGCTTATAGATATCAGAAAGAAGTTGAGAGAAAAGAAAAGTTTATCGTTGGTGTAAATGAGTTTGTTGAAGAGAAAGAAAAAATTGACATTCCAATACTTACTGTATCACCCGAAGTTCAGAAACAGCAGGTGAAAAGATTAAGTGAAATAAAGCAAAGCAGAAACGAGGAAGGTGTAAAAGTATCCTTAAATGAAATTCATGATGCTGCTTTGAACGGCAACAACATTATGCCTGTTCTTATTAAAGCAGCCAATAATTACGTCACACTTGGTGAAATGGTAGGCGAGTTAAAAGAAGTATTTGGTACTTACGAAGAAGTAGCTGTATTCTGATGAAAATATATTTAAAGCTTTTTCGTGTTTCGCAATGGATTAAAAACTTTTTTGTTTTTGTACCGTTACTTTTTTCCCTGCATTTATTTGAAGAAGACTTTTTTATTACAGCATTCAGAGCATTTATTGCTTTTTGTTTAGCATCAAGTTTTGTTTATGTAATTAACGATATCGTTGACCAGGACGCCGACCGTGCTCATCCTGAAAAGAAGAACAGACCTATTGCATCAGGAAAAGTCTCTGTAAGTACTGCATTATTTTTAGCAGCACTTCTGCTTGTATTCATCATCCTTTTGATGTTTAGCTTCAATTTAACTTTTAATATTGCTGTAATTGGATTCCTTCTTTTGAATATTCTTTACTCATTCTGGTTTAAGCATATTGTAATACTTGATGTATTCAGTATTGCTGCCGGATTTGCCTTAAGGGTCTTAGGTGGAGCTTTTGCAATAGACGTTGAAATTTCAAGCTGGTTGATATTGACAACAATGTTTATATCATTATTCCTCGGTGTAATGAAACGTCATTCTGAATTATCAATTGCTCCGGATGAAGGTAATTCGACGACTCGTAAAGTTCTTCAATATTATTCAATAGATTTTGCAAATCAAATGGCGACTGTTGCGGCAGCAGGTGTAATAATTTGTTATGCATTATACTCTGTGGCAAACCGTACTATTACAGTTTTCGGAACGGAAAATCTTATTTACACAACACCATTTGTAGTGTTCGGTATATTCAGATATATGTATCTTGTCTATAAATTTGACAAGGGGGAAAATACAACTAGAATTATGGTAACAGATATTCCAATGATAGTTACTATTATCTCTGACATAATTGTTACAGTTTTAATTATTTATAAAGTTTTTTAAAAGTTATGATCTTCAAATTACTATTTTTTTCACTGTTGTTTTTCTCATCAATAAATTGTTCCGGGTCTAAAGAAATGAATGAATCTGATTATGAAATTAATATTATCGAAATAAATTCCTGGTTGAATCTGATGCCCGGTGGTCCGGGATCATTTCATTTAAGTGGTGAATTGGAAATTCATTCGAATCCTGAGAATGTGGTAATTGATTTGAATATTAAAGAAATTATTGTTTATTCCGGTGAACAACTTCTTTACAGATTTAAACCAGTGTTTCAGTATTCAAGGACTGAACCGGATTATTCATTAAACAATAAAAAAATTGATGTTTATCAGTTTTTCACTGAGCGAGGTCTTGAAATACGGGAAGTTCTTATGGGCAATAATCTGATTAATGTTGAACTTATTTTAGTAATTGAGGAGAAAGAACAGGTCAAAATGTTTAATGACATTGAAGTTACACGGGCTTACTGATGCTTGAACACCTGCTTATCTTAACTATCCTGATTTTATTGAGTGCATTTTTTTCTTCTACTGAACTTGCGTTTGTTGTTGCAAACAGATTAAAGATTGAAATCAAAGTAAGAACAAAAAACCTGGCTGCTATTAATGCAGACTATTTCATAAAAAACACACAGGATTTCTTCTCAACAATTTTAATCAGCAACAATGTTATAAATATTGCCTTTGCATCATTAAGTGCAATATATTTATCAATCCATTTTGGATTAAGCGAGTATGAAATATTGATAGTATCTACCCTGGTATTATTATTTTTAGGAGAACTCATTCCAAAATATTTTGCGAGAGAACTTGCTGATCGTTTCGTTTTAGTTGTAGCTATTCCCTTAAGATTAGTTTCATTCTTACTCTATCCTTTAGTTAAACCGCTTTCTCGTCTATCAGATTTTACAATGAAAAGTCAGCAGCAGCAGGCAGATAATATCTATTATTTATTTGATAAAGAAGATGTAAAATCATTAGTTGCTGAAAGTCATAGAGCAGGTAAGGTTAAAAAAGAGGAGGGAAGTTTCATCAGTAAAGTATTTGAACTTGGTGATCAGAAAATTTATGAAGCACTTACTCCAAGAACTGAAATAGTAGGATTGGAAATTAATCAAACGATTGATGAAGCTATTTCTGCATTTATTGAATCAGGTTTTTCAAAGCTTCCGGTTTATGAAGATAACCTTGATAATATAAAGGGAGTGATTCTTGCAAAGGATTTATTTACAAATCCGTCATCAATAAAAGATATCCTTCGAGACGTTCAGTTCTATCCTGAAACGAAAAAGAGTTTGGAAGTCCTGAATGAATTTCTTGCACAGAATATGTCAATTGCAATTGTAGTTGATGAATTTGGAGGAACAGCCGGAGTTGTTACTGTTGAGGACATAATTGAGGAATTATTTGGTGAAATAAAAGATGAATATGATGTTGATGAAAATATCTGTAGAAAAATTTCTAAAGATTCATATATCATAAGCGGCAAAGTCGAAGTTGATCTTATTAATGAAAAATATCATCTTAACATTCCTGTCGGAAGCTACGAAACTATCGGTGGTTATGTAATAGAAAAGATTGGTAAAATTCCAAAACAAGGAGAAACTTTTTTGATCGATAATTTTCAAATACTTATTATCCGTGCTGACAAAGTTAGAATAGATCTGATCAAGCTCATTCATAAACCGAATGAATAAATTTGCTGATAATCTGCCTGCTGGTAAAAAAGTTATTCTGTTCGATGGAGTTTGTAACTTCTGCAACTTCTGGGTGAATTTTATAATTGATCGGGATGATAAAGATTTGTTCCGGTTTGCTTCATTACAATCCGATTTTGGACAATCAATTCTTAAATATTTAAATCTCTCTACAAAAGATTTCGACACATTTGTTCTTCTTGAAAGCAAAGAATATTTTATCAAATCAACAGCAGCCCTGAAAGTTATAAAAGATATTTCAGGGTGGTTAAAGATTTTATATCCATTTATCATCCTGCCTGAATTTATAAGAGATTCAGTTTACAATTTAATAGCGCAAAACCGTTACAAAATATTTGGAAAATTAGAAACATGCCGGGTTCCAACCGACGAGGAAAAATCAAAATTCATCGAATAAATTTTAATTAACTGTTTTATTTGAAATTCTTATTAGCAATTAAAGTTATAATCATAAATTAAGTCCAAACTTTTTTAGAATAATACTCTAAGACTGCTAATGTTTTTTACCTCAATTTACTTATCGAGTACATATTTTCTAATGTTGGGTATAATCCCATTTTACAGTAAATTTGTAATGCTAAAAATGAGAAGAAAACGATAAAAATTTGCTGAAACTGAACATAATTGCTAAGGATAAACACTCTAAAGCCAGAACCGGCTGGTTCGAAACAGATCATGGAAAAGTTGAAACTCCAATCTTTATGCCGGTTGGCACTCAGGGCACAGTTAAAGCAGTTAATCAGCATCATCTTGAGCATGAAATTAAAGCTCAAATTGTTCTTTCAAATACTTATCATCTTTATTTAAGACCGGGAACAGAAATTCTTGAACAGGCAGGCGGACTGCATAAGTTTATGAATTGGCAAAAACCAATCCTTACCGATAGCGGCGGTTACCAGGTTTTCAGTCTTGCTGAGTTGAGAAAACTTAAACCGGATGGAGTCGAATTCAGTTCACATCTTGATGGATCACGGCATTTTTTTACTCCTGAAAAAGTAATTAACATTCAGCGAAGCATTGGTTCTGATATTATGATGGTTCTGGATGAATGTACTCCTTTTCCCTGTGATTTTGAGTACGCAAAAAAATCGGTTCAGCTTACTTCGGATTGGGCGATTATGAACAAGGAAGCATTTGAAAATTCAAATCCTTTGTATGGACATAAACAGTTTCAGTTTGGAATTATTCAGGGGAGTGTTTATAAAGATCTTCGCGAAAAATCTGCTGAAGACTTAATTAAACTGGATTTTGATTCTTATGCAATCGGCGGTCTTGCAGTTGGAGAACCAACAGATATGATGTATGATCTGGTAGACTGCACTACTGATCTTATGCCTGAGGATAGACCAAGATATTTAATGGGAGTTGGGAAGCCGGAAAATATTCTTGAAACGATTGAACGCGGTATTGATATGTTTGATTGTGTAATGCCGACAAGAAATGCACGCAATGCAAATCTGTTCACCAATTCAGGAACTTTGTCAATGCGGAATGCTCAGTATAAAAATGATTTCACGCCGGTTGATGCAAAATGCGAATGTTATACCTGTAAAAATTATACCCGTGCATATTTGAGACATCTCTTTATTGCAAGTGAAATACTTGCTCTTGAGCTTGCTTCTATCCATAACCTTACATTCTATTTGAAACTGGTAAAAGAGGCAAGAGAAAAAATAATTGAGGGTAACTTCCAGCAATGGAAAAATGAATTTGTAAAACAAATATCAATTAAAAACTAATCTCTTAAGGAGGATAAATTGGAACTTTTATTTGCTATGGCTCCACAAGGCGGAGAAGGCGGCGGACAGTTAATGAGCACTTTAATTATGTTTGGGGCAATCTTTGCAATATTTTATTTTATGATTATCAGACCACAGCAGAAACGCGCTAAGGAAAGAGAGAAACTGCTCTCCAATCTTGAAAAAGGCGACAAGGTAGTAACCAGCGGCGGTATACATGGAGTTATTGCTGGTATAGATGAAAAAACCGTTTTACTGCAAATCAGTGAAAACACAAAAATAAAAATTGATCGCAGTGGAATAGGTTCGGTATTATCAAAGGACTCTAAATAGTAAAAGTTAATAATATGTTTTGTTCAGTTGAAGAAGCAATTGAAGAAATAAAAAACGGTAAAGTAATTATTGTTGTTGATGATGATGATCGTGAGAACGAAGGCGACTTTATTTGTGCAGCTGAATATGTTACTCCCGATATTGTAAATTTTATGGTAACACACGGCAAAGGCATGCTGTGTGTTGCGCTTTCCGGTAAAAGACTTGATGAGTTGAATCTTCCCCTCATGGTGGATTCTAATTCTGCATTACACGGTACTCAGTTTACAGTTACAGTTGATGCAATAGATGGAACAAGCACAGGTATTTCTGCTGCAGATCGTTCATTAACTATTAAAAAACTGATTGATGAAAATTCTACTGCCAATGATTTTGCAAGACCGGGACATATTTTCACGCTGCGTGCTTTTGATGAAGGTGTTTTAAGAAGAGCCGGACATACGGAGGGTGCAGTTGATATTTGCAGACTGGCAAATTTAAAGCCCTCTGGTGTTTTATGTGAAAT
>DATHSU010000015.1:0-2867 GCA_035463895.1 Ignavibacteriaceae bacterium
ATAAGTATAAAACGAATCCGGTATTCCTTCCGAAGTTCCAATGATCTGATGAGTTGCTTTGCCGGCGACTGCATTCATCGAAAGATCAAATGCTTTTGCCGAACTGTGATTTGCAATATCAATAGAAACAACAATTGCAACACCCATTGCAATTCCCAGAACAGACAGCCCAAACTGCCAGGGATGTTTTATCAAATACTTTAGACTTGATTTTGTTAAGCTATTCAAAGACAGATTCCTTTTTCACTTCCCTAAGTCTGCCTTCTTTTAGAGAATAAATTTTATCCGCGAGTCCGATTACATCTTTGCTGTGAGTTACCATTATCATTGTCTTGCCTTTTTTCTTAACGACTCTGTCAAGCAGATCGACAATCTGAAGACCTGTTTCATAATCAAGATTGCCGGTTGGTTCATCTGCAAGAATAATATCGGGATTGTGAATCAATGCCCTTGCAATTGCAATTCGCTGCTGCTCGCCGCCGGAAAGTTTGTCGGGATATGTGTTTGCTCTGTTCGCAAGTCCGACTTCCAACAATATAGAATTGATTCTCTCTTCGGTATTGTTTGAGCCTGTAAGTTCAAGCGGAAGCAGCAAATTCTCTTTAACAGTAAGTGTCGGAATCAGATTAAAGAACTGGAAGATAAAACCGACTTTGTTTCTGCGAACCAGCGTTCTTTCTTTCTCAGAAAGTTTTGTGATATCTGTTCCATCAATCAAAACCGAGCCGCTATCGGGAACATCAATTCCGCTGATGATATTAAGCAAAGTGGATTTACCGGAGCCGCTTTTCCCGAAAAGTATGATAATCTCTCCGTTTGAAACGTGCAGATCCAGATTGCTCAAGACTGCATGTTTTATATTTCCTTCGAGATAGCTTTTATTTACATTTTTTAATTCGAGCATAAATGACCCAATAATTCTGATATTGTAATAACAATAATAAATGTAGAATAGTTTACTTACGAGTCACTGGATTTTAGTAGTTGCATTTGCCGGTTCATCCCCAAAATAGACAGGCTCATCATCTTATTTTTTCCTGCCGACAATATGCCTCTTAAGTTTGGAACAGAAACTTAAACACATTTATTCACAAACTTAAAAGGAAATACACAATGAAAAAATTACTCTTAACGATCGTTGCTTTAACGCTTCTTACAGCATTCAATCAATCAATTGCTCAGGATAAGTGGAGTTTGGAATTCAGACCCGGAGTCAATTACGCCACTCAAGATATTGCAGATGCTGATCTTGGATTGGGTTTCGGTTTCGAAGGAACAATAGTATATCGTTTTATGCCTCATCTTGCTGCCTATGCAGGATGGAGTTACAATAATTTTGCAGTTGATCAATCATTTGCAGGGACTGATGCAAGTTTTGAAGAAACCGGATACACCTTTGGTTTTCAGTTTATTCATCCGATTGGAGAATCAGGCTTAAGCTATCTTGTAAGAGCCGGCGGAACATATAATCACATTGAAATTGAGAATAACGGTGGTGATATAATTATTGATTCGAGGCATGGATTGGGCTGGCAGGCAGAAGCCGGTCTGGTGATTCCTTTGAGTGAAAGGTTTTCATTATTACCATCTCTAAGATATCGTTCACTCAATCGGGATATCGAGATTGAAAATATAAACACATCTGTTAATTTGAATTATTTATCAGTTGGGATTGGGTTATCGTGGTCCTTCTAATTGGTTATTTTACTTTGTGCCTTGGTGTCTTAGTGGCAATTGGTTCTGGCCACAACGGCACTAAGCCACGAAGTCTCACAAAGATAAACTTAAGCATCTCAAGTAAATTTTAACGAATTTTGAAGTGTGAAAATGAAATTAAATAAATATTCTGTACTGACAATTTTACTTCTGGCGTTTTTTGTTCAGCTAACAATTATTACTTACAATTATATAACTGGTTTTATCGACGTTCCGAATGTTGGCAATTACATAACAAGACTTGCGATAGGAACATCTTTCAGTTTTGTTTTTGCTTTAGTGCTTGTTTATCTCGATTTAAAAATAATAAACGGGCTTGATAAATTATTCCCCTTGCCTGAAAAACTGATACAAAGAATTCCTGCTGAATTTTTCATTGCTATCTTAGCTGGTATAATGATTGGTTCTTCTGTGACGATTTTGGCCGGAACTTTAATGCCTTATGAAGATGGATTACTCAAAAACATCATTAACAATTCACTTATTACTTCTGTTCTTAATATTATCATCATCACTGTTATTGAAGCAATTGTCTGGTTTAAAAGAAGTCAGCAATCATTAGTTAGAGTTGAAAGACTTGAAAGAGAAAATTCACAGATAAGATATGAAACATTAAAGAACCAGCTCAATCCGCATTTTTTATTTAATAGCTTAAATGTTCTTTCATCCTTAATTAAGAAAGACTCTGATAGAGCACAAAATTTTGTGGATGAGTTTTCGTCTGTATATCGATACACACTTGATGTAATTGAAAAACTGGTAGTTGAATTAAGAGAAGAGCTGGATTTTGCGAAGTCATTTTTATTTTTACAGAAGATCCGTTTTGATAATGCTGTTGATATGGAAATAAATGTTGATGCATCAAAGCTGAATTATTTGGTTCCGCCGCTTGCAGTGCAGACAATGCTTGAGAATGCTTTTAAACATAATAAAGCTGCTGCGGAAAGTCCTTTGTTCATAAAAATTTATAATGAAAATGATTGGCTGGTAGTTGTTAATAATCTTCAGCCAAAAATTATAACCGCTGATTCAAAAGGCGTTGGATTAAGTAATCTAAATAAACGATATGAATTGCTGGGAGAAAAACTCCCGCAATATTCAGTTACAGAAAAACAATACATTGCAAAAATTCCATTGATAAAAGCGGAGTA
>DATHSU010000016.1:0-3879 GCA_035463895.1 Ignavibacteriaceae bacterium
TATGGTTTCCTATTCCCGGTTCAGGTGGAGCAATTCCATCGCGCTCCGACTATGCAATGACCCGTTCACAATTTGATGATGCTATGCCTCAAGAATTCTGGCGTGAAGTTGTTGACAGAATAAACACTGAAATGCCGAATACATTACTTCTTGCTGAAGCTTTCTGGCTTATGGAGGGGTATTTTGTCAGAACACTTGGCATGCACCGTGTTTATAACAGTGCATTCATGCATATGCTGATGAAGGAAGAGAATGAAAAATATAAACTGCTTATTAAGAATACTTTAAACTTTAATCCGGAAATCTTGAAACGCTACGTAAACTTTATGAGCAATCCGGATGAAGAAACTGCTGTTAACCAGTTTGGTAAAGGCGATAAATATTTTGGAGTTGCCATTTTAATGGTTACTCTTCCTGGGCTGCCTATGTTCGCACACGGTCAAATACAGGGCTTTTCAGAAAAGTACGGAATGGAATACCAGCGATCATATTACAATGAATTTGAAGATGATAATTTGATTAAAAGGCATGAGCGGGAAGTATTCCCTCTTATGCAAAAACGCCATCTGTTCAGTCAGGTAGAACATTTTGAGTTATTTGATTTTATTGCACCAAATGACGATATAAATGAAAATGTGTTTGCTTATTCGAACAGAGCAGGTAATGAAGTAGGTTTAGTGCTTTTTAATAATTCTTATTCGGAAGCATTTGGAAGAATAAGACATTCAAGCGATAAAGTTCAAAAGAACAATTCACTTTCTAATACTAATATTTCTTCTTCGCTTGAATTAAACAACTCTCATTCGTTTTATTATTCATACAGAGATCATATAACAAATAAATATTTTCTTATATCTGGTGAACAGGCTGGTTATGATGGTTTGAATTTTCATCTTTTCGGATACCAGACAAAGGTTTTAATTGAATTCAAAGAACTTTTTGATTCAGACGGACGATATAAAAAATTGTATGATTATCTGAATGGCCGGGGAGTTGATTCCATTGAACAGGCATTAATGGAGCTTAATTTAACTCCATTTCATCATAGCTTGCTTGATCTATTCTCAACTAAAAATATTGAGCACCTTATTGAATATGTTGAAAGTGATAAGGATGAATTGCCGGTTATGTTTATTAATTCGCTTAACAATGCAGATAATAAACTTAAAGATGTCTTCTCTGTAAAAACCAATAATTCAGTTTTAGCCGATGGAATAAAAGAACAACTTGATGGTTTAAAAAACTACAATCTTACATTCGATTCTTTAAGGAACGATAAAAGGAAACCAAAATGGTTTGACCAGGCTGAAAAGGTTATGCCTTCATTTACATCTGATAAGTTTATAGAAGAAAAGAATTTTTTAGTTGTAAACACAATCCTGAATAATCTGATCTCTGAAAAAATAAAACAGATTGGTTCGTTAGATACTTATCGTGATCTTATGTTGTGGAAGCCGGCTTTCGAAGCTTTTGATTATCTCGGTTTATCACGACATTCGGATGTTTACTACAATCTTCTGATAGTGTTATCTGAATGTCCGGATTTACCGGTCGACAAAAAACCCGAAAAATCCAAAAAATCAGCAAGTAAAAAAGAAGACAAAATAGAAGCAAAACAAAATAAAAACGAGATAAGTAAATATTTTAATGATCTGTTCAATAATGAATTGATTACTAATTTCCTTTTGATAAATGAGTATAAAAAGGAAAGATATTTCAATAAAGAAAGATTTGATGAACTCATTAAGTGGTTGATTATTAAATCATCTATCCATAAATTCACTGTCAAAGATCAGAAAATCAGACGAAATAGTTTTAAGTTTTTGAGCGAACTTAAAATCAGGCTATTCGATTTAGCTGAAAGCAGCGGCTATAATGTTTCCCGTTTTCTTGAAAGCTTATCCTGATTATCCAGCATTAGCATAATTAATAAATATTTCAAAATAAAAACAGAGGAAGTAATGTTTATAAGAATAGCTATACCATTTTTTGTATTAGCTTTAGCATTCGGCAGTAATACTTTAGCCCAGTATAGTGCTCAGGATGCTTTTCCAAACCTGCCGAACTTCAGCGGCCCGATTGATTTAAGAAATTCAAACGATTGCACGAACCGCTTGTTTGTAGTAGAGCAAGTAGGTAGAATTCGCGTTTTTGATAACAGACCCGATGTAAACTCTTATAAAACTTTTCTGGATATTACAGATAGAGTATCAAGCGGTGGTGAAATGGGTTTATTAGGTCTTGATTTCCATCCTGATTATAAAAATAACGGTTACTTTTATGTTAACTATACGGCTGATAATCCGCGTAGAACAATAATCTCAAGATTTCAGGTTTCTGCAACAAATCCGGATTCTGCCAGCAGTAGTTCAGAATTTGAACTATTTAATTTCAGTCAACCTTACTCAAATCATAATGGCGGATGGATCGGATTCGGACCAAATGATGGATATCTATACATCGCCTCCGGTGATGGCGGATCAGGTGGTGATCCTCAGAATAACTCACAGACAATAACAAATCTTCTTGGAAAAATTCTCAGAATTGATGTTGATAACCAGGATCCTGGACTAAACTATGCCATACCGATTGATAATCCTTTCATCGATAGTACTGGCTCAGTGAAAAAAGAAATTTATGCCTGGGGATTAAGAAATCCATGGCGCTGCAGTTTTGACCCTGTAACAGGATGGTTATGGTCTGCAGATGTAGGTCAAAGTGCCAGAGAAGAAATTAACGTAATTGAGAACGGCGGAAATTATGGCTGGAGATGTTACGAAGGAAATCTTCCGTATAATACTTCCGGCTGCTTACCTGCTTCCGATTATATTTTTCCTGTTTACGATTATCCACACACGGTTGGTTATTCAGTTACAGGCGGCTTTGTTTACAGAGGACCTAATCAACCCGGTTTAGATGGTAAATATGTTTATGCTGATTGGGGATCAAGAAATGTTTGGGCAATTACTTATGATGGAATTAATCCGGCAACAAATCAGTTGTTATTTACATTGCCATCCGGTTCTCCAACTTCGTTTGGAGTTGATGAGGCAGGAGAGCTTTATATTGTCGGTGGTACAAGAATCCGTAAAATTATTCCTACAGCACCAATAATCGCACCTTCAAGTTTAACAGCTGAAGCTGCTGATCCTGCAATAGTTGAACTTAACTGGGTTGATAACTCCAACAACGAAGATGGTTTCAGAATTGAAAGAGCTGATGATGGAGGTTCATTTCTTTTAGTTGCGACTGTAGCTGCAGGGATAAATGCTTATGAAGATACTGTTTCTGTTCTTGGTGATTTCCAATATAAAGTAAATGCTTTTAATTCAACTGACCAATCTGGTTTTACTAATGTTGCCTGTGTTTCAGTTTTAGTTGTCCCGGTTGAAATGAGTCTTTTTGCTGTTGAAGTAAATGCTAATGGTGATTATGTAACCTTAAGATGGGAAACCGCATCTGAATTGAACAACAGTGGATTTGAAGTAGAGCGAAAACTCGGAAATAATGATTACGAAAAGATTGGATTTGTTGAAGGTAAAGGAACCACTACAGAAAAATCTGTTTATTCCTTAGTTGATAATTTAAACAACGCGGGTTTTTCCGGAACGATTTATTACAGGTTGAAACAATTAGACTTCGATGGTTCGTTTTCTTATTCCGGACCCGTATCAGTCAATGTAGATTTAACAGCGAAGGATTATTTTATTGAACAGAATTTCCCGAATCCTTTCAATCCTTCTACTTCAGTAAGATTTAATTTACCCGAAGAGAGCAGAGTAAGTGTTCAGGTAATTAATTCACTTGGTGAAGTTATTGCTAACCTTATCGATGAAATAAGACCATCAGGAATACATAGTCAAACATGGAATGCTGTAA
>DATHSU010000017.1:0-21474 GCA_035463895.1 Ignavibacteriaceae bacterium
TTAATAACAATTATTGCAATCGGGCCGAAACTTGAATATTCGGTATCAGGTATTCTATTGAGTTTATCAAAATTAAAAGTATTAAGAGTAAAGTACCGTATACCAGCAGATAAATAAGATTGATCTAAATAGAGTATAATCCTGGGTTCAATATAGATTTCCTGCAAAAATCTTGTAGGGCTGGATGTAAATGTACTCCATTTAAAATCACCCTGTTCAGAAAGCTTTATTGAACCGATTGTAAATAAAGATATTCTTTCATTTAACCTGATTGTAGTAGAATCTACTGCGGTCATCTGTCTGAAAGAAAAGCTCTGAAAATTTGCTGTCAGATCTTCAAAATCATAAACAGTATAATTTGCAGACACCTCAAAACTGTTATAGGAAGAAATAATTCTTCCAGTATAATCACCACCTGCTCTTAATCTTATTATCCTGTTAACGTTATTGTTGGAACTTCTTCCGGCGGAGATATAAACAATGTGACTATAAGTGCCCTCTGCGCTGATAAAAGTTTCAAAGTATGGATTTAAAAATTTGGAATATCGCAGCCTGGCAATTGATAGTATTTCATCGCGGTCATCGATATTTAATTCACTAGGAGTATCGTACTTCAATTTGCTCTGGTAAAAACTTAGTGTAATTTTTTCTTTATCGGAAAGTTTCAGGTCTCCAAAAAAAGTTAAAGATAACCTTCCTGAGTTATTATTCTTCTGACTTTCTATTTCTGCACGCTGTTCAAAAAAACTTTCATCTACACCGGAGAATTGTTTAGTAATATTTTTTTCATCTCTTTCAGAAAAAGTAAATCTTAATTGTGCATCAAAGAGAGTAGAACTGTATTTAGTTATGGTTTCCAAATCCAGTTTTAATTCTTCAATTTTAGTGTCAAAAAGGGAAGGTGACGTTAGATCGGTATTTTTATAGCGTGTGTCTCTGTCAATAGTTCTCATACTTATTCGTCCTGTAAACAACAAAGAGAAAACATCAAATATCTTATCGTACATTAATCGGTCCTGAAGTGCATACATAGTTTCAGTTCGGCCTTGAATGTTATTTTTAATACCGAATTTTGATTGAGTCAATGAATCAGTTAGAAAATAAAAATCTCTACGGGTCTGTGTGTAAAGAACATTTATTGTGTTAGTAACATTATTATCGAAAAAGTTAGCCGCTGAAAACTGAAAATATCTTGCAAGATTTCTTCGCGGCATAATATCTTCGTTACGGAATCTTAATGCTGAGTTTAACCTGAAATCAGAAACAAGGTAGTTATCAACCAATCCTTCCAGTCCGTAAACAAATCCATGATCATTTTCACTAATCTGATTGTTATAAGAAAATCCGCCGAAAGGAGATACGATGATATTTCTTGTAAGCTCTATTTCACTGAATAGTGTTGCAAAAGAAACAGATGCCTGGTTTATTTCAAGGCTTCTGTTATCCGATAGTAGTGTGCTGCTGCCGAGCACTCCTAATTTTAATTTACCAGAATATTTATAAGCCGATTTTAGAGATAGATGCTGTTCATCTCGTGTGCTGCTTTGGGGAGTGCGAACAAATGTTGAATTAAAACTTTCATTAACTAAAAGTTCAAACTTATCCGTGCTATAAAAATACTTTAAACCTGAATTAAGATAGAAAGTATTTAACTGCTTATCGAACCTGTTAAATAAATTATTCTGTTTAAAAGATTTACCAAGATACTCAAGACTATCAGTCCGTACTTGTGCAATTAAATTAATAGGAATGCAGCATCCTAATAAAAAAATGCTCAGTATTGCAAGGCTTATGTAGTTACTTTTTTGAATAGTTTTATCGGTGAAAATAATTCTATGAAAAAATATAATAAATCATCTGAATTAGCTATACATAAAGCTTAAAACCGGCAATTATTTAAATTGACAATAACTTGGAATTTGGATAACTTTGTCCTCAAAATTTCATAAATAAGCGATATGATCGAACAATATATTCCCATCTTTATAGTGTTTACCATTGCCGCCGTAATAGCTGTCGGAATGGTGGCTAGTTCGGGCTTATTCGGACCTCAAAGACCAAACCCGGAAAAGCTCTCAACTTATGAAAGCGGTATGAAACCTGTTGGAACAACTAAAGACAGGATTTCAATTAAATACTATCTAGTAGCAATGTTTTTCATAATTTTTGATCTTGAGGTAATATTTATTTATCCCTGGGCAGTAGAATTTAAAAGACTTTACGGCGAAATAGGAATTCCTGTATTCATTTCTATGTTTATATTTTTAGTTGTTTTAGAATTAGGATATTTATATGCATACAAGAAAGGTGGATTTAAATGGGATTAGAAGCGAAACTTAAACAGGATGGTTTTTTTACTACAAAGCTTGATGCAATAATTGGATGGGCAAGACAAAGTTCCGTGTGGCCTATGCCTATGGGAATTTCCTGCTGTGCAATTGAAATGATGGCTGCAGCAGACCCAAAATATGACATAGCCCGCTTTGGCTCTGAAGTAATGAGATTCACTCCACGTCAATGTGATCTTATGATAGTTGCTGGTACTGTTACTTATAAAATGTCTCACGTAGTGAGGAAAATTTACGACCAGATGCCCGATCCTAAATGGGTTATTGCAATGGGTGCCTGTACATCAACAGGTGGAATGTATAGATCATATTCTGTTGTTCAGGGCATTGATCAGTTCTTACCGGTAGACATCTATCTTGCCGGCTGTCCGCCGAGACCTGATAATCTGTTAAATGCATTGATACAAATTCAAAATAAGATTGGTAGAACAAAAGCAAGAGATTTTCAGGATCTTAAACTTCCTGAATTAAACGTAATCCAGAATAATTAAGATGACAATAAAAGAAATTATAAAAAACAAACTTCAGGAAAACTTTAAAGATGCTTCACTTGAGTTTTCTGAGTACAAGGATGAGTTTGTTATTAAGGTTGACAAAAAGATTATAGCTTCTGTTTGCAAACTTCTTAAAACAGATACTGAATTAAAATTTTTAATTTGTGAAGATATAACTGCTGTAGACTGGGCGACAAGAAAGAACCGATTTACTGTCGTTTATCACATATTCTCATTAAAAAACAATATACGCATTGTGGTTAAGGCTGATGTAGATGAAGCTGATTGTAGTATTGATACAGTATCTTCGATCTGGAGAGCTGCTAACTGGCAGGAACGGGAAACCTACGATATGTATGGAATTAAGTTTAATAATCATCCGGATTTAAGAAGAATGTATATGCCTGAAGAATTTGAATATTATCCATTAAGAAAAGATTTCCCACTAATGGGCATTCCAGGTTCGTTGCCACTCCCCAAAAAATAATAGCATTATGGAAGCATTAAAAAAAGACGAAGTAAACCCAAAAATATTAGAAGCCCTTCTAAAAGACTCTGATATTACTATTGATGATGCACTTGATAATGAAATGATCCTAAATATGGGTCCGCAGCATCCGGCTACTCACGGAGTGTTAAGATTATTACTTAAGCTTGATGGTGAAACCATTGTTGGCTGTGTTCCTGATCTCGGATACCTGCATCGCGGTTATGAAAAGATGGCTGAAAATATGTCATACTATGAATATATTCCTCATACGGATCGTCTTGATTATATTTCACCTATGGCTAACAATGTTGCATGGGTTCTTGCAGTAGAAAAGCTGGCAGGTATAGAGGTTCCGGTTCGTGCCCAATATATCAGAATGATTATTGCTGAACTTGCACGGATTGCATCTCACTTGGTAGCAATTGGTTCTTTTGCAATGGATGTTGGTGCACTTACAGTTTTCTTATGGACTTTAAGAGAACGTGAAAAAATAATGGATATATGGGATGTGCTTTGTGGTGCACGATTTACAAACAGTTATACAAGAATCGGTGGTGTTGCAAACGATGCTCAGCCTGAATCTCTCAAATTAATCAGAGATTTTATTGATCAGTTCATACCCAATCTGGATGAATGCGAACGGCTGCTAAATACTAACAGAATTTTTGTCGAAAGACTTGATGGCATTGGCGCAATTTCCAGAGAAGATGCTTTAGATCTTGGTTTTACCGGACCAAATCTTCGAGCCAGCGGAGTTAATATTGATTTGCGAAGAGCAACACCATACTTGGAATATGATAAAATGGATTTTGAAGTTCCAGTTTATAATGAAGGTGATTGTTTAGCCCGTTATTTTGTCCGTACCGATGAAGCAAGGCAAAGTAAAGCAATTATAAGGCAGGTACTTGATAAAATGCCACAGGGTCCTGTTCGTGCTGCTGAACCAAAGAAAGTCCTTCCTCATAAAGCAGATGTTTATTCTAAGATGGAAGAGTTAATACATGATTTTATGATCGTCAATTTTGGTATTAATCCTCCAGTTGGTGAAATTTATCACGCAATCGAAGGATCTAAGGGTGAACTAGGTTTTTATCTTGTCAGTAAAGGAGAGGGACATCCCTGGAAATGTAAGATAAGGTCACCTTCTTTTAATAACATACAGGCACTCCCGCACCTTGTAAAGGGAGCAATGGTATCTGACGTAGTTGCTATTATCGGAAGTATTGATCCGATAATGGGTGAAGCGGATAAGTGATTGAACTTGAACATAAACTTATAAAAATATGCAATTTAAATTCACACAAGAAAACTTACAGAGAATTAACAACGAGATAAAAAAATATCCCGTCAAACAGCCAGCAGTTATGGTAGCACTATATATTGGACAGGAACAGAACGGCTATATTTCTCAGGAAGTAATTAAAGAAGTTGCTGATGTTTTGGAAATGCATTCTCACGATGTGATGGGTGTGGTTTCATTTTATACAATGTATCACCAGAAACCGATGGGTAAATATCATATCCAGGTCTGTACCAATGTCTCTTGTATGCTAAGAGGAGGCTATGAAATCTGGAACCAGGTAAAAGATAAATTGGGTATTGACAATTGGGAAGTTTCACCCGATCAGCAGTTTTCTCTTGAAGAAGTGGAATGTATGGGAAGCTGCGGAACTGCTCCTATGTTCGCAATTAATGAAGATTTTTACGAAAATCTTACAAAAGAAAAAGTTGAAGAAATTATTGAATCCTTAAAGAATGTAAACTAATGGAAAAAATTGTTCTACCTGACATAAAAGATCTTCACATTCTTGACGTTTATATTAAAAACGGAGGATTTGAAGCAGCTAGAAAAGCTTTTTTGCAGCCTACGGATGATATTGTTGATCAGGTAAAAAAATCTGGGTTAAGAGGGAGGGGCGGTGCAGCATTCTCGGCCGGACTTAAATGGAGCTTTATGCCCAAATCCACAGATAAACCAAAATATCTTTGCATAAATGGTGATGAAAGTGAACCGGGTTCATTTAAAGACCGACAGGTTTTTGAATTTAATCCTCATCAGCTTATTGAGGGAATTTTAATTACTTGTTACGCAATAGGAGCAAAGACTGCATACATTTATATCCGGGGCGAATATCATAAATGGATTAAACTTATGCAGAAAGCATTGGATGATGCACATGCTGCAGGGTTTATCGGTGAAAAAATGAAGGAGAAGTTTGGTACAGATTTTTATTGTGATATCTATATTCACAAAGGTGCCGGTGCTTATATCTGCGGCGAAGAATCTTCATTAATGAATTCACTTGAAGGTAAAAGGGGGTATCCAAGGGTTAAACCTCCTTTCCCTGCACAGAATGGTTTATGGGGCTGTCCTACTACAATAAATAATGTTGAAACTATTGCTAATGTTCCTCCAATTATCAGTAAAGGGTGGGAGTGGTTTTCAAAAATTGGTGAACCTAAACATCCAGGAACATTATTATTTGGTATTAGCGGCCATGTAAATAAACCCGGTGTCTATGAATTACCTACAGGTACCTTACTCACAGATCTGATTTATAATTATGCAGGCGGGGTTCCCGAAAATAAAAAGATTTTATGTGTAATTCCCGGTGGGTCATCAATGCCTCCGCTTAGAGGAGACCAGATTGAAGGCGTTAAAATGGATGCCGAATCATTGAAAGCTGCGGGATCCGCCATCGGTACAGGTGGGGTAATGGTTATGGATGAGGACACTGACCTCGTAAAAGTTCTTGCGAGGATTGCTCATTTCTACCATCATGAGAGTTGCGGACAATGTACACCCTGCCGGGAAGGAACCGGATGGCTTGAAAAAATTCTAAAAAGAATTCTGGCCGGGAATGGTTCTTCCAATGACCTGGATTTATTAATTACCGTTGCAAATCAGATTGAAGGAAATACAATTTGTGCTCTTGGTGAAGCTGCTGCCTGGCCAGTAAAATTTATGGTTGACAGATTCCGAGATTATTTTGAACAGAGAGTCAGTAAGGAAATTAATTTGCCTGTTTCAAACAAAGTTCATTCAATGAGGCTTACGGCAACACCTCTTTCAGAAATAAAGAATTAATATTTACTTTTGCTAAAAAAAATCCTCTTAGTTTTCTAAGAGGATTTGTTAATTTAAAGCAGGTCTTATCTTTATTCAGCCGTTCTTGCTCCAAGTTCCCTATCCAGCATAAACAATCCGTTCTTATTATCACCAATCATTTCCAGTTTATTTACTAAATCCTCGGCATTAGCAACTTCTTCAACCTGTTCATTTACAAACCACTGCAAAAAATTATTTGTTGCATGATCTTTTTCCAGTATTGCCAGATCGACAAGTTTATTTATCAAATCAGTAATATATTTCTCATGCTCCAGGGTTTCAGTGAATACTTCTTTTATGTTTTTCCAATCAGTTTTAGGAGCAGTTATCTGTGATAAGGTTACTCTGCCGCCAACCTGGTGAATGTAATCGTAAAATTTCAAACCGTGAGCATATTCTTCCTGTGATTGCAATTTCATCCAATTAGCAAATCCATTTAAATTTTTGCTTTTGAAATAAGCCGCCATTGATAAATAAAGATAGGAGGAAAAAAGCTCTTCATTTAAATGTTTATTTAGTGCCTTCTGCATTTTCGTTGATATCATAAATTACCTCTTTTTTAGTGATTAGTATTGTAAATGTTAATATAAATGATTTTTTGAAAATTTTCTTAATAAAACATTAATAAACTATTAATTCAGCCGAAATTGAGTTGATTTGCCACACAAATACTCATATATGAATTGATAATCAGACCCTATTTAGCTAATTTTGATAACAATTTTGATTGAAAAAAATAATTAATAAAGGAGATAAAATGGCCGTAAAAGTAGCAATTAATGGATTCGGAAGAATTGGAAGATTAGTACTGAGAGCACTGGCAGATAAAGGTGTGCTCGGTAAGGAAATAGACCTTGTCGCTTTAGTAGATGTTAGTAACGATGCGAAATATTTTGCCTACCAGTTAAAATTTGATTCCGTTCATGGAACGTTTGATGGCGAAATCACATCAAAGAAGAGTAAACCTGATCTTGAAACTGATGATACGCTGATTATCAACGGAGAAGAAACTAAATGTATCCTCGCCGAAAAAGAACCTTCAATGCTTCCGTGGAAAGAGATGGGTGTTGAATATGTAATTGAAGCAACCGGAATTTTTAATAGCTCCGATAAAGCTATGGGACATATTACTGCCGGCGCAAAAAAAGTTATCCTTACAGCTCCCGGTAAAGGTGATGTTAAAACAGTAGTTATTGGTGTTAATGATAATGAATTAAAAGCAGAACATACAATAATATCAAATGCCTCCTGTACAACAAATTGCCTTGCACCTGTAGTTCACGTAATGCTTAAAGAAGGCCTTGGTGTTGAGGTTGGAATTATGACAACAATTCACGCATATACAGCAACACAAAAAACAGTTGACGGTCCTTCAAAGAAGGATTGGAGAGGCGGAAGAGCTGCAGCTATAAATATTATACCTTCCACAACAGGTGCTGCAAAAGCAGTCGGTGAAGTAATTCCGAAGGTTAAAGGAAAACTGACCGGAATGTCATTCAGAGTGCCCACTGCTAATGTTTCCGCTGTGGATCTAACATTCCGTACTGAAAAAGAAACATCAATTCAGGAAATAGATCAGTTGTTAAAGAAAGCTTCTGAAACGTATCTTAAGGGTATTCTTGGATACTGTAATGAAGAACTTGTTTCAACTGACTTTAATCATGACAGCCGCTCTTCTATTTATGATTCTCTGGCAACATTGCAGAATAACTTTAAAGATGAAAAGAGATTCTTTAAAATTGTCAGCTGGTATGATAATGAATGGGGTTATTCGAGCCGGATAGCCGATCTTGTAATGAAAGTAATAAAATTATAAAATTTAATTTATTGCAATTTATAATTGTCATTCCTGCCTATGCGGGAATGACAATTTTATTATATAACAATCCTCGTATTTAATCTGTTATGGAGAATTTATGAATAAGCTTTCAATTGATGATGTAGAATTAAAGGGAAAAAAAGTATTAGTCAGAGTGGATTTTAACGTCCCTTTAGATAAAAATCTTAATATTACCGATGATACCAGAATCACATCATCACTTCCAACAATAAAGAAAATAATAACTGAAGGTGGTAAAGCCATCTTAATGAGTCACCTTGGGAGACCTAAAGGCGGTCCTAATCCTAAATATAGTTTAAAACCCACGGCTGTAAGACTTGGCGAACTACTTGGAAAAGAAGTCAAGCTGGCTCCCGATTGCGTTGGTGCTGATACAAAATCTATTCTTGATAGTATGAAAGATGGTGACGTACTGATTCTTGAAAATGTTAGATTCCACGCTGAAGAAGAAAAGAATGACCCTTTATTTGCAAGACAATTAGCTGAATTAGGTGATGTTTATATTAATGATGCTTTTGGAAGTGCTCACAGGGCACACGCTTCTACGGAAGGCATTACGAAATTTATAAAAACTGCTGCAGCAGGATATCTTATGCAGAAAGAATTAGACTATCTGGGAGGTGCTATTTTTAATCCTACCCGTCCATATTGCGCTATACTTGGAGGAGCAAAAATTTCAGGGAAGATTGATGTAATTTCCAACCTGCTAGATAAAGTTGATACTTTAATTATCGGCGGCGGTATGGCATTTACATTTTTTAAGGCGCAGGGAAAAGAAATAGGAAAATCATTGCTGGAAGAAGAAAAAATCGATCTGGCAAAAGAAGTTTTGGATAAAGCCAGGAAAAGCGGTATAAAATTCTTACTACCAATAGATGTTGTTGTTGCAGATGAGTTTAAGAATGATTCACCTTCCGCTATTGTTTCAGTAGATAAAATTCTTTCCGATAAAATGGGATTGGATATTGGTCCTGAAACAATTAATTTATTCAGGCAGGAGATCGAAATGTCCAAAACGATAGTTTGGAATGGACCTATGGGCGTGTTTGAAATGGATAATTTTGCAAAAGGCACATTCGCTATTGCAAGTTCACTTGCTGATGTAACTGCAAAAGGTTCAGTTACTGTAATCGGAGGCGGAGATTCAGCAGCAGCTGTTGCTAAAGCAGGTTTGGCTGATAAAGTTTCTCACGTATCAACTGGCGGCGGTGCATCCCTCGAATTTCTTGAAGGTAAAACTCTGCCAGGTGTTGCAGCTTTAACTGATAAACAGAGTTGATTTATTTAATTTGTATATTTTACAACCATACTTTCAAATAGGTTTTATTATTTTTTATTACTATGTGAATTTATGGTAATTATTTTCAGAATATTTAGTAAAGATTTTGAATGAGCAATTATCATAGACCAGGTTTTGGCGGATTCAGTGTTTTTCCACCGGTGATTAAAAATTTGATGATCATCAATGTCGCAATATTTTTTATTCAAATACTAGGCAACGAAATAATAGTATCCGGCAAAACGCCTCTGAGCCAGGTATTGATACAATATTTTGCTCTTATACCAATTGGAACTTTTGCTGATGCTTCGTTTTATCCCTGGCAGCTGATTACTTATCAGTTTATGCACGGAGGATTCGGACATATTTTTTTCAATATGTTTGCACTTTGGATGTTCGGGATGGAAATTGAAAATATGTGGGGTCCCAAAAAGTTCCTGTTATTTTATTTAGGTTCAGGAGTTGTAGCTGGTTTATGCCATCTTTTCATTTCGCCGTTATTAGGTGCTTCCCCAGCACCAACTATTGGTGCTTCAGGAGCGGTTTAT
Organism: Ignavibacteriaceae bacterium; assembly: GCA_035463895.1. Classification (GTDB taxonomy): domain Bacteria; phylum Bacteroidota; class Ignavibacteria; order Ignavibacteriales; family Ignavibacteriaceae; genus JAGXRK01. The sequence goes on from DATHSU010000017.1 coordinate 10,109, forward strand.
GCGGTGTTAATCGGGTTTGCTTTATTTTTTCCCAACAGATACATTTTTCTTTATTTCCTCATTCCGGTTAAAGCGAAATATCTTATTGGCTTTTTAATTGTTTTTGAATTTCTTGCAATTAACAGCGCTCACAGTAACATCGCCCATCTAGCTCATCTTGGAGGAGCGCTTACTGGATTTTTATTCATTTGGTTCGATAAATCAAGTCATATCGATTTGAAAGCAATGATTAGAAGAAACAGATTTAAGCAATCAGCCTCATCAGGTTCAGTCTTTGATATTTTTACTAAAAGCAAGGATGTTCAGGAAGCTAAATACTACGATATCAAAGACAGCAAGGAAGATAAGCTTGATGTAACTCAGGAGGAGATTGACAGGATCCTGGATAAAATCAGTCAAAGCGGGTATGAAAATTTAACAGCACGTGAAAAAAAGATTCTTTTTGAAGCAAGTAAAAAGTAACATCCGTAATGAAAAAATATTTTTTATTTGTTTTGATTTTTTTTCTATTTGCTTATTGCTCCGAAAAACCTCCCGTACCTGAAAAAAAGATGATAATGATTTATACCGATATGATGTTTGCACAGGATACAGTGCTTGTTACCATAGAAAATGTAGATTCAATCAAAGCTGATGTTTTCAAGCGAAATAATGTTACAGAGAGTGATTATATAGAAACATTAGAATTTTATAATAAGTCGCCGCAAAGATGGGAGATGTTTTTTAAGAGAGTAATTGAATATGTCGAAAGTTTGAAAACTAAACCTGATGAGTCGCCTTAGAATATTTTCTTTTTGCTATGGCAATTCTTAAAAGCGGGTAATTTATTTCACTTTTTAATCTTCTCTTAAGTTCTTTCAGATCAGGATATCCATTCTCAATTTCTTTATTTATTCTATCAAGCAGGTCTTTATCAAAGAGATGATCAATTGAAATTGATGGAGCGTATTGTAAGATAGATTCTATCTGCATCGAAACAACCGCCTCATCAAGTTTGCGTAATGAAGCAATTTCTTCGAGTGTATGTCCCTTGATCAGAAGATTATAGGTATCAATTACATTAGAAGGAATTTTTTCTAATGAATTACTGTGTGATTCTTTAGAGATAAATTTTTCAACCTCCTCAAGTATTTCTGCACCAAATTTATTGAACATTCTTTGATTAAATCCGTGTAATGAAATCAATTCAAATTTGTTCTTAGGTTTTTTTCTCGAAATTTCAGCAAGAGTGCTATCCGGGCAAATAACTTCCGGTGTCTGCAGAAATCTTTTTGAAACGGAAGAACGCAGGGCACGAAGTTTATGGAACAGCTCAATGGTGGTATCCAGTTTATCTATATTTTCCGAATCTTTAAATACTTCGGGTTTGTCTTCAATCTCTGCAGCAACATATGTTCTTTTTCTGCCTTCAACTCTTATCAGTTTGCCTTCATTTGCAAGATTTCCCAAAGCGGCTTTAATTTCATCAGCAGAATAATTTATTAAAGTAGAAAAGTTTGATAAACCGGGAAACTCCTCCTTTTTAGATTTTCCTCTTAGAAATGAAATAATTTCTTTTTCTGATATTGGATTATCAAATTCGATGAACGTCTGAAGCAATATCTCTTTCACATATTCGAGGCTTGCAGCCGGAAAAGACTTTTGTTTATTACAATTATCGCATTTACCGCAGCGGTATGAGTCTGCTTCTTCACCAAAATATTTCAGTATTTCTTTAAATCTGCAATCATTAGAATATACATAATCGATAATTCTGTCAAGTTTTTTTTGACCGTTCAAGTAATATTCGTTTATTCGTTTATAATTTAATCGCAGATCTTCGGTTTTAATTCTTGGATGTACAAGTCTTATTAAGTCCTTTGAGGCAAATTCAATGTATTCTGCAAAGGCAGAATTATCCAGAAGAGTAAGAGTGTTTTTCAATTCCTCGGGCGAAAATCCGCTTTCAACAGAAATTTTTTGAGTAGAAAATTTTATACGGTGGAAAAAGACCTCATTGCCAAATTTCTTAAGTAAAAAGATACAGATGTCCTTAAGAATTTCGTTCTTAGTTCGCTTTAAATATGATTGAAGACGTTGCGGAGTTACTATAAATTTCACTGAAGCATCTGATGTATAGTCGGAAGAGGTGGAAATATATTTCGACTCTTCAAGATACTTGAGTGAGGAGTGAAGCAATCCGGTTGATATTTCCAAGCCTGAATGTCTTTTAATATAATCCGGATTTATTGAAATTTCTTTATCACTTGAATTGCCAAGAGCAACCTGCGCGTAATCACAAATTGCATTGTAAATTTTATGAATAACTTCTTTTGTAGGGTAGGATGTAGAAAGAAAAAAGTTATGAATGTTCAGATCACTATCATCATGAATCAAAAATGCAAAAGAAGACTTGCCATCTCTTCCGGCTCTGCCGATTTCCTGATAGTAATTTTCAATAGTCCCCGGAGTATTGTAATGGATAATTAATCTTATGTCTTTTTTATCTATTCCCATGCCAAATGCATTTGTAGCGGCAATAACCGGAAGTTTATCTTTTATAAAATCATCCTGTATTCTTCTTCTTATTTCTGCCGGTACGCCTGCATGATAATATTCGCAATTTATTTTATTAATTCGCATATGCTCTGCCACTTCTTCAGCACGCTTTCTGGATGAAGTGTATATTATAGCAGGTTTTCCGAATTGCCGGATAAGCTCAAGTGTTTTTTCTTTTTTTAATTTGGTAAATAATGTGCTTAAATGAATGTTCTCACGTTCAAATCCTTTAACAAAAACTTTTGGGTTTTTAAAGCCAAGCTGAGAGACGATATCATTTACTACTTCCGGTGTTGCTGTGGCAGTGAAAGCTGAAACTTTTTTAATACCGGTATATTCAATAAAGTCCTTTATCTTTGTATAACTGGGTCTGAAATTATGACCCCACTCGCTTATACAATGTGCTTCATCCACAAAAAGAAAAGATGGATTTAAATTTTTTATTCGTTCAGCAAGTTGAACATTGCCAAGTTTTTCGGGAGAAAGATACAGCAGTTTTATTCTGCCGTATTGAATATTCCGAAGCACTGATTCTGATTCCTGAAAACTCATAGTGCTATTAATAAACGCGGCAATTTCCTTTTTTTGATTTAATGAATCTACCTGATCTTTCATTAATGCGATAAGTGGTGAAATAACAATTGAAAAATTATCTGAAGCTATTGAAGGTATTTGGTAGCATACGGATTTTCCCGCACCCGTTGGAAGTACTGCAAGAACATTTTCCCCCTTTAAAATTGCTGCTATTATTTCTTCCTGTCCAAGTCTAAATGCGTCGTGGCCGTAAAATTTTTTTAATAATTCAACAGGTTTCACAGATATTATTTGTAAACGTTATAAAATAGTGTTACAATTAAATGTAAATTTTACATAACTCTGCTTCAAAGATAATTAAATTAAGGTTTATCAGTTATTAATTTTTGGCTCAATTTCTGTACGGTTCATTTATTCTGCATTTCTAATTTTATAATAATTTCGAGGTTACAATGAAACTACTCCTGGTACTTTTATTTATTGCTGCTATTGGCAGTCAGACAGGGGCACAAACTAAAACTCCAATCAGGTCACTGGATGAGCTTATGCCGGATGGAATATTTTCACAGATTCCGGATGATATTCGTCATTCAAAACCTTATCTAAGGGTTAGATGGTTTTATGAACAGAGAGCGTATCCTTATAATTATATTCCTGAAAACGCATATAAAAATTCAATTGATGAAAAAGATGCACTTAGAAACAGCTTAAATGAAAGAGATATTCCGAATTTTAACTGGGTTAGTTTAGGACCAACACCCGGATATTATTTTGCTTATGGAAATATTTCAAGCAGAATAGTAACAGGAGCTTATCATCCGACAAATCCGAATATAATTTATATTGGTCCGGCTAATGGCGGTGTATGGAAATCTATAGATGCAGGCTCATCGTGGATGCCAATGTCAGATTATGAGTCTTCCTTGTCAATGGGCGCAATAGCTATTGATCCTGTAAATCCTGATATCGTTTATGCAGGAACAGGAGAAGCAACATATTCAGGAGTATCTTACTACGGCAGAGGACTATTAAAATCAACTGATGCCGGAGTTAGCTGGACAAATTATACAACCGGGCTTCCATCCTCAACATATTTTTCAAGATTAAAAATAAGACCAAACAATAACACACAATTACTAGCCGCGCTGGGGAACAGTGGTTTATACAGAAGCACTAACTCCGGTGTAAGCTGGACGCAAATTCTTTCCGGCAGAGTTGATGACGTGGTTTTTTCACCCTCTGGTGACACTGCTTTTGCTGTTGGCTCAGGTATAGGCATAAGAAGATCAATTAACGGTGGTGCATCTTTTTCAACATTTGGTGCCGCAGGTTTAGGGTCAGGTACAAGAACTCACTTTGATCTAGCCCAATCAAATCCGGCAGTAATGTGGGCAGCCGTTTATGCATCAAGTAATGTTACAGTTTATAAATCAACAAACAATGGTATTAACTGGTCAACAGTATCCATGCCCTCAGGATTTTCCAGCAATGCTGGACAGGCATGGTATGATCTTTACTGTTTAATTAATCCCAGAAATCATAATAAAGTTTACATTGGTTTAATTGATATTTTCAGAACTGAAAACGGAAGCACATTTTCAAATATAACAAATGGGTATTCCGGAGGTAACGTTCATGTAGATCAGCATTTTATGGCATTTCATCCAACACAGGAAAATACAATACTATCACTGAACGATGGCGGTGTATGGCGTTCAACTAATAACGGTACAAATTTTACAAACCTCAATCAAACATTAACTGTAACTCAATTTTACAGAATTGCTGCAAGTCCTTTTATGCCGAGCAGAATTCTTGGCGGTACACAGGATAACGGAACACAAAGAACCGATTCCACCTTAAACTGGGCTGCAGTTTATGGCGGCGATGGAGGTGAGGTTTGCTTCAACCCGTTTAATTCAAATTTTATACTTGGTGAAACTCAATACAACGGTATTTTCAGAACCACCAATGGAGGTACTTCGTGGAGTTCTGCACAAAGCGGATTAAGTTCCAGTGAAAACGCAGCATGGATTGGTCCTATTATTCACCATCCGGCAACTTCAGGTACATTTTACACAGCCCGTCAAAAAGTTTATAAGTCAACTAATAATGGCGGTAGTTGGACTGCAGTATCAGGAGATGTTAACGGCAGTAATGCGGTACGAGAACTTGCACAGAGCAATACAAATCCGAATATAATGTTTGCAACTACCGGAAGCCAGGTTTTCAAATCAACTAATGAGGGAGCTAACTGGTCAAATGTAACAACCGGTTTACCCAACAGAACAATTACATCTGTTTATGTTCATCCAAATGATGTTAATCAGGTGTTTTTAACATTTTCCGGTTTTAATACTGATAAAGTTTACAGATCAACTAATGGCGGGTCAACCTGGACATCAATACAGGGAAATTTGCCTAATACTCCAGTAAATGATATACTGATTTTTACAGACACAACTGCAGCACCAAACACTTACTTTGTTGCAACCGATATCGGTGTTTTTGTTACAGATGATGGCGGTTTAAATTGGGTAGAAATACCCAGCGGTTTACCCAATACTGTAATTATGCATCTTGATTATTCTCCTTCAAATAAAATGCTGCGCGCAGGCACTCACGGACGCGGTGTTTATGAGGCTTATATTGATTTTACAATACCTGTTGAGCTAAGCTTATTTACTGCTGAACAGGCTGATAAAAAAATTATCCTTAACTGGTCAACTGCATCAGAAATAAACAACCGAGGATTTGAAATCCAGAGAAAATTGAAAAATCAGGATTGGGAAGTGTTATCGTTCATACCAGGTTATGGAACAACCACTGAACCAAAGAATTACAATTATCAGGATGATTTTGAATTTCTGCCGTATAATGGAAGAGTTCTGTACAGATTGAAACAAAATGATTTTGATGGAACTACCGAGTATTCAAATCAGGTTTTTGTTGATGTTACATTCGTTCCATCTGAGTCAAATATATCTCAGAATTATCCTAATCCGTTTAATCCTTCTACAACAATTAAATACTCAATCAATATTGAAGGAAAAGTCAGGGTTGCGGTTTTTAATCCTATCGGACAGCAAATTGAGGAACTGGTATCAAAAAATCAGTCTCCCGGAACTTATGAAATTACCTGGAATGCAGAACAGCATGCATCCGGAATTTATTTCTATTTGTTCGAATTATCCGGTCAGGATGGAGGGATAATTCATAAAGAAATCAAAAAGCTTGTTTTAATAAAGTAAAATTGCTAAGAATTTCCTCCCCTATTTGGAGGGGAGGAAAATTATTATATTTCATTTATTAATGGTTGTTATTAAAAGTAAAAGATAGCTCACTCTAACTACTTGCACTCTCAAAAAATATACCCTCAGATTAATGATTCCTGGTTTATAGTATTTCAATAGATTAAGGTTATTAGTAAATATTAAACATTCCCATTTATATTGTGATACAGCATATTCGCTTAACAAATTCAATTATTTATGCCTTAAAATATTCTTTTTTATTAGTAATTTTGGATTGTAAAATTGAAATTATAATTAAGGTTTTGTTTTGTTTGGTTCGCTCAGAAATAAGAAAATGGTTTTACTGAGTTCAGGTGCTAAGTTCACTGTTAAATTCAAACCGGTATCTACCTCTCGTAATATACAATTCGAAAAGAAATATCTAAAAAAATAGAAAATCGTTAAGGTAAAAATATGCAGGAAGAAAAATTAAGATTAGAAGATTTATTAGGCGCCTCCGCTTCTTTAGATCCAAAAGCAGGAATTAACACCGTTGCAATAATTGGAGCTGGTGTTATGGGGCAGGGAATAGGCCAGACAATTGCTGCTTACGGATTTGAAGTACTTGTTGTTGAAAAAGACATCACAAACCTGGAAAATTCAAAGGTAAATTTAGCCGATGGTATTGATTACGAAATCAAACGATGGGCTATGACAAATTCCGATAAGAAAGCAATTCTTGGTAGAATTAAATGGCAGACCGATTTAAAGAATATTGACGAATACGATCTGATTATTGAAGCAGTTGAAGAAGACTTTGATCTTAAAGTTAGTGTATTCAAGGAACTCGATAAGCTTGCAAAGAAAGAGGCAATTTTTGTTTCTAACACTTCAACTTTAAGTCTTACTAAAATTTCTGAAAAAACAAGCAGACCTGATAAAATGATCGGACTGCACTTTCTAAATCCGGTTCCCAAAATTCCGCTAGTGGAAATAGTTAAGTGCTTATATACATCCAATGAAACGGTTGAGTTTGTAAAAGAATTTGTTTCTAAAATCGGTAAAACACCTGTTGAAGTTTATGAGTATCCCGGATTTATCACAACACGTTCAATAGTACCACTTATCAATGAAGCAATGCATATTCTTCTTGAAGGAGTTGCAACAGCTAAGGACATTGATACTGCTATGAAGCTTGGATACAATTTTCAGTACGGACCTCTGGAAATGGCTGATATGATGGGTCTTGATGAAGTACTTACCTGGATGGAAACACTTTGGAAGACCCTTGGCGAACCAAGATACAGACCAAATCCGATGATAAGAAAGCTCGTACGTGAAAGAAAACTCGGCAGAAAAACCAGAGAGGGAATTTTTAAATACGACGAGCATGGAAACAAATTGCTCTGATTATTTTCAGGGGAAATCACTTAATCAAATATGGAATGAAAAAATGAAAGTATTAGTCCTAAATTGCGGAAGTTCATCAATTAAATATCAGTTCATTGATACCGAAACTAAAACAGCACTTGCAAAAGGATTGGTCGACAGAATTGGAATGACAGGTGCAGTGTTAAGTCATCAGAGATACGATGGTGATAAAATAAAAATAGCCGGCGAAATTCTGGATCATCAGATTGCAATAGAGTATGTGTTAGGTGTTATGCTTAGTAAAAACCACGGTGTTATAGATGATAAAAAAGATATTGAAGCCGTTGGTCACAGAGTTGTTCATGGCGGTGAAACTTTCTCTGGTTCTGTTTTCATTACTGATGAAGTTGTAAATGCACTGACTGATAATATTGAACTTGCACCGCTGCACAATCCACCTAACATAAAGGGAATTCAGGCCTGTCAAAGAATTTTGACCGATACTCCTCAGTGCGGTGTTTTCGATACTGCATTTCACTCGCATATGCCGCCCAAAGCTTATCTATATGGAATTCCTTTTGAGCTTTATAAAAAACACAAAATAAGAAGATATGGTTTTCATGGAACATCTCATCTTTATGTTTCCCAGCGGGCTGCAGAAATGATGGGTAAGAATGTTGAAGAGCTCAAGATCATTACAGCTCATCTTGGAAACGGTTGCAGTATGGCTGCTGTGGATCGTGGTGTTTCTGTTGATACAACAATGGGATTTACTCCGCTTGAAGGCTTATTAATGGGTACAAGAAGCGGTGATCTTGACCCTTCTCTTATTCTCTATATTATGAGCAAGGAAGGATTAACTGTAGGCGAAGCCGGTACTCTTTTAAATAAACACAGCGGACTTATAGGAATTAGCGGTGAAAGCAGTGATATGCGCGAAATTCTAGCTGCTGTTAAAGACAAACAAAAAAGATCTGAGTATGCATTTGAATTATTCTGTTACAGGATCAAAAAATATGTGGGTTCTTATGCTGCTGCTATGGGCGGACTTGATGTCCTTGTATTTACCGGTGGAATTGGTGAAAATGCAAATGAAGTAAGAGAATATGTTTGTAAAGATATGAGTTTTCTTGGAATTGATCTTGATGAATTTAAAAATCAAAATAATGAAGAAATTATTTCTAAAGATAATTCCAAAGTTAAAGTATTCAGAATTCCAACCAATGAAGAGTTGGTAATTGCTATGGATACTGCACGAATAGTTTCAGAAATGAAAAATTAAAGGTTTATTATGGATTTCGGAATAAAAGGCAAAACAGTTTTAATAACCGCTTCCAGTAAAGGAATTGGAAAAGCGGTTGCAGAGGGTTTTGCTGCTGAAGGCTGCAATATTGCAATATGCTCACGCAATAAAGAATCGCTTATTGAAACCTCAAAAGAGATGCGAGCCAAATTCAAAGTTGAACCTTTCTGGGGTGTATGCGATATTAATAATATTAAAGATATTGAAAACCTGCACGATGCGGTTATTAAACAATTCGGTAAAGTTGATATACTTGTAAACAATTGCGGAGGACCTGTTCCCGGTTTTTTTAATGATCTGTCTGAGGTGGATTGGAGCAACGCTTTTACACAGGTATTAATGAGTGTGGTCAGATTGAGTAATCTTGTTTTACCCGAAATGATCAAGCAGGAATGGGGAAGAATAATAAATATTACTTCAATTGCAGTAAAGCAGCCTGTACATAATCTTATGCTGTCAAATTCTCTGAGAGCTGGTGTTACAGGATTCGCTAAATCATTAAGCAATGAAGTTGGCAGCAAAAATATTACTGTGAATAATGTTGCTCCGGGTTATACGCTTACAAACAGATTGTATGAACTTGCTGTGAACCGTGCAAAACTTTCCGGCAAATCTCACGAAGAAATTCTTGCAGATATGGCAAAAGACGTTCCAATGAACAGACTTGGTGGCCCGGAAGAAATAGCTGCAATGATTATTTTTCTGGCATCTAACAAAGCAAGTTATATAACCGGCACAACAATTCAGGTTGACGGCGGATCAACTAAAGCAATATTTTAAAATCATCTTTCTCATTATTTTTTCCTCATAGGCAGAGGACTTTATGATAACACAAGTAGAACTAAAACTTCAACCGGAAGAAATTGATCTTCCGGAAATCCTGCCCAACAAATCAGCTGAAATTCTGCATACTGATAAGCAAAAAATTTCTGCTGTAATTCCGGTAAGAAGATCCATAGATGCAAGAGGTAAAAATGTTTTTTACCGCTACCTTGTAGATATCTATATAAATGAAAAACCAACCGGCAGAATCAGAAAAATTGAGTACAAACCAATTAATAACAAGAACAAAGTTATAATTGTCGGCTCCGGTCCCGGCGGATTGTTTGCTGCACTTCGTTTAATTGAGCTTGGAATTAAACCTATTATAATTGAACGAGGCAAAGATGTGCAAACCAGAAGAAGAGATATCCGTGCTATTCAACAGGATCATATTGTAAATCCTGATTCAAATTATTGTTTTGGTGAAGGAGGTGCAGGAACATATAGTGATGGGAAACTATATACACGATCAACAAAGCGCGGCGATATTAAAAAGATTCTGGATATATTGATCCAGCACGGTGCTGTTGAAGAAATTAGAATAGATTCACATCCTCATATAGGTTCAAATAAACTGCCGAAGATAATTGCAGCGATGAGAGATACTATTATCAACTCTGGCGGTGAAATTCATTTCAGTTCACGGGTTACAGATTTTCTTTTAAAGTGTAATATAATTGTAGGGGTCAAAGTAAATGATGATGAGGATTTCTACGGTGATTCGGTAATTTTGGCAACAGGGCATTCAGCAAGAGATATTTATTACCTGCTCCACAAAAAGAAAATTAGTATTGAACCTAAACCGTTCTCAATGGGGGTTAGAATCGAACACCCTCAGGGATTGATAAATGAAATTCAATATCATTCAAGGGAAAAGCACCCAAACCTTCCCTCGGCAATGTACCAGCTTTCCTGTAATGTTGATGAAAGGGGAGTGTATTCGTTTTGTATGTGTCCTGGCGGAATCATAGTTCCAGCAGCAACAGCACCCGGTGAAATTGTAGTGAACGGTATGTCTCTTTCTAAAAGAAACTCACCTTTTGCAAATTCCGGATTTGTAGTTGAAATATCTGAGAAAGAATGGATAAAGTATGATGATCATCATCCCTTTGGGGGATTGATGCTTCAGCAGGAACTTGAGAAAAAAGCATTTACTCTTGCTAACAATACTCAGAGTGCACCTGCCCAAAGAGCAACGGATTTTGTTTCCGGTAAGATATCTGAATCACTGCCTGGATCATCATATATACCAGGGTTAACCTCTGCACCGCTTCATACCGAACTTCCTGAATTTATTACCTCAAGATTGAAAAGCGCCTTAAAACTTTTTGATAACAGGATGAAAGGATATTATACAGAAGAAGCTGTGTTAGTTGGGGTTGAATCACGGACAAGTTCTCCAGTCCGGATACCGCGGAATAAAGAAACTTTAATGCATACAGAAATTGAAGGATTATTTCCCTGCGGTGAGGGTGCCGGTTATGCAGGAGGAATTGTATCTGCTGCTATAGATGGTGAGAATTGTGCTGATGCAGTAAAAAGATTTGTAGCACAGAAATAAATCT
>DATHSU010000018.1:0-9815 GCA_035463895.1 Ignavibacteriaceae bacterium
TTGGCGGATATGGAAATACCGGAAAACTAATAGCCGATTTCCTGCTTAAAAACACGGATTCAAAGCTTATAATTGCAGGGAGAGACCGTTCAAAGGCAGAAAAAACTGCACGATTTCTAAATCAGAAATATTTTGACGAAAGAACTAAAGCTTTAAGAATTGATGCAGCCAATAAAAAATATCTTTCTGAAAAATTTCTTTCTTCCGACTTAATAATTACAGCGTCAAGCACTACTGAGTACAGCCGTAATATAATTGAAGCAGCTATTGAAGCTGGAAAAGATTATCTGGATATTCAGCTCTCCTCCGAAAAGAAACTTAGTATCCTGAAATCGTATGAAAGAAAGATTCAGGAGAATGGACTTCTTTTCATTACAGATTGCGGTTTTCACCCCGGTCTTCCTGCAATTATGGCCCGATATGCCGGTGAAAGATTTGAAAAACTTGAAATTGCTAATATCGGAAGTTTAATAAATATCGACTGGAAAGACCTCGTATTTTCCGAATCTACAATTCTGGAAATGATTGATGAGTTTAAAAGTTATAAACCTTTGACGTATAGAAACAATCAGTGGGAAAAATCTTCCTATAAAGATTATAAGAAATTTGATTTTGATAATGAATTTCGGGGCATAACATGTTTGCCAATGATGCTGGAAGAAATGAAAACTCTGCCAAATAAGTATCCCACATTAAGGGAAACAGGTTTTTATGTTACAGGTTTTAATCCTTTTGTCAATTATTTTATTATACCCGTTGGCTCGCTGGCAATGAAAATTATTCCCGGATTAGCCAGAAAACCATTTGCACGCTCTTTTGAATGGGGACTTAAGAAATTTTCGAAACCTCCTTACAGAACAGTGCTTGTCTTAAGTGCAATCGGACGACAAGCAGAGCTTACAAAAGAATTGCGAATAAAGATTTCACACGCTGATGGTTACTGGCTAACTGCAGCTTCGGTTTCTTCTCTTCTGTTTCAGTATATTCGCGGCACTTTTAAACAACCCGGCGTATTCCTTCAGGGACATTTAGCCAGACCGGATATATTCTTTAAAGATCTGGAAATGCTCGGTGTTAATGTTTCAATTAAAAGCTAAATCAATCTAATATCGTTGAGAAAAGGAAATTTTTTCCTAACATCGCTAACCAGATCTCTGTCAATTTCAGAGATTAAAAGTTTTTCATCATTTTCACAGCTTAACAATTCTCTGCCCATCGGATCAAACAAGCTGGTAAATCCATTATAATGAAGTTTCGGATCATCCCCTACCCTGTTAACTCCGGCAACAAAACACTGATTTTCAATTGCCCTTGCTTTAAGCAAAGTTCTCCAATGCTCAATTCGTGTATCAGGCCAGTTGGCAATATTGATATTTAATTCTGCACCTGACTTTCCGTACTTTCTGTACAATTCGGGAAATCTAAGATCATAACAAATGGTGAAACCTGTTTTCCACGCATTAATTTCTGAAATTACTTGGGTATTTCCTGCCTGATAATATTTATCTTCCTCTGAATATGAAAAGGGATGTATTTTTCTGTACTTAGTTACTAAGATCCCCTTAGTGTCGAATTGCAGAAGTGTATTAAATCTTTTATTACCCTCGGTTTCAATTATTCCGCCAATCAAATTGAATTGGTGTTCTTTTGCAAGTTCAGAAAAAAATATAACAGACTCGCCGTTCAAGTCTTCACCAAATTTTGCTGAATTCATTGTAAAACCGGTTAAGGATAATTCGGGTAGAATTAGTAAATCCATTTTGTCTGCTTTATTTAAAAATGTTTTAATTTTTCCCTGGTTAGATTCTTTATTCTCCCATTCAGGCGAATATTGTAAAAGACCTATTTTCATATCAGAATATTTTTTTATTTGAAAGTTAACTATTTCATTAATCTTTAGCATTACTTTTAAGTTCTGGTTTTAAATCGATATTTACTTTATAGTGGTAATATATTAGACCTTTTTTTAGTTTTTCTGTATTCAGGTTATCGTTATTTTTGCAGATAAAATTTTCCTTAAAACTGAGCAAATGAGCAATAATTACACCTTTAACTTTAAAATCTTCGACGGTTTTCCGGAAATGTGCTTTCTTGTAAAGGAAAACGGCAGAATTGATGTTCTGAATCAGTCTGCTGAAGAACGCTTAAATCTTAAAAGTAAAAAACCAGAGATATTTTTTGATTACATTGAATTATGTGATCGAAGTGAAGCTGAGTCGGTCTTTAAAAAAACTTTAACTAATGCTCAGCCAGGTGAATTCGAAACTAGATTATTTATTAACACTGAACTTATAAATGTTAAATTATCTTTTGTTCCTTTTTTACTAAATAGTAATTCAAATGAAAAATTAACCTTTGTTTATGCAAGGGATATTACAAATGAGAAACAAAAAGAATTAGAATTAATAAGATTTTTTAATGTCGCAGAGAATAGTGTAAATCCGATTCAGATAACCGACCTTAATGGAAAGATGATCTATGTTAACAAATCCTTTATAAATGCAAGCGGTTATACCAAAGAGGAGTTGATTGGTAAAAATCCACGCGTATTTGGAAGCGGAAAAAGTTCTTCGAAGTTTTGGGACAGAATGTGGGACACTATTTCATCTGGTAAAGTCTGGGTAGGTGAAGTTGAGAATAAAAGAAAAGATAATTCAGAGTTCTTTACTCAATTATTAGTTTCACCAATTCTTGATAAAGACGGAAAGGTTTCCGGTTATTTTGGTATACATCGCGACTTAAGTGAGAAAAGGACTTTAGAACGTCAGTTAATTCATACTCAAAAAATGGAAAGTATAGGTACCTTAGCAGCCGGAATTGCCCACGAAGTTGGAAATCCTCTCGCCTCAATTTCTGCACTTGTACAGGTTGCTCAGCGTTCAACCGATGATCCGTTTGTAAATGAAAAACTAAGCCTTGTAAAAAGCCAAATAACCAGAATATCTAAAATTATTCGAGACCTTGTTGATTTTTCCAGACCTTCGAATTATGAACTGCATTTAACCAATATAAATGAAAGTATAAAAGAAGCTGTTGAAATAACAAAGGTTGGAACAAAAGCCAAGGATATATCTTTTATTGTAGAATTAGGCGCAAAGATTCCTATGCTTCCATTGATAGCAGACCAGATACAGCAGGTATTTGTTAACATTCTACTTAATGCTGTTGATGCAATTACTGAAAAGAGCTCTCTTACTAAAGAAGAAAAAATTATTGTAACGGCCACTTCAGACGATGAATTTGTCTCAATTTCATTTTCTGATTCTGGCAAGGGAATTAAAGAGGAAAATCTTCAGAAAATTTTTGAACCTTTTTTCACAACTAAAAAAGAAGGCAGAGGAACAGGACTCGGCCTCTGGGTTAGCTATGGAATTGTAAAAAGTTTTCAGGGCGATCTACAAGTAAAAAGCAAATTAAATAAAGGCACTACCTTCATTATAAAATTACCGATGAATCCATCATTATAAAATCAGGTTAGAAATGGCAAACAGAATTTTAGTAGTAGATGACGAACAATTAATAAGAGAGAATCTTTCTTATATCCTCCAGAAAGAGGGATATGATGTTGATGAAGCTGAAAATGGAAAGATTGCTTACGAAAAGCTGGTTGAAAATCCTTTTGATATAGTTATTACAGATATTGAGATGCCGTTAATGAAAGGAACCGAACTGCTTGAAAAGATAAGAAAAATTGACCTTCAGACTGCTGTGGTCGTAATAACTGCTTTCGGGTCATTAGATACTGCAATTTCAGCTTTACGTAATGGAGCAAGCGACTATATTCTCAAACCGGTTGAATTTGATGAACTGATTATAAAAGTACAGCGGCTGCTTGAAATGAAAGAGTTATTAATTGAAAATAAAGTTCTGAGGGAAGAAATCCATCGTCAGTACGATTACGAAAATATTATCGGCAAGAGTCAATCTATAAAAAAAATATACGAAATGATTGATGCTGTTGCTGAAACAGATAGTACCGTTCTAATAACCGGCAACAGCGGAACAGGTAAGGAATTAGTTGCCCGCGC
Source organism: Ignavibacteriaceae bacterium (assembly GCA_035463895.1). Lineage (GTDB taxonomy): Bacteria > Bacteroidota > Ignavibacteria > Ignavibacteriales > Ignavibacteriaceae > JAGXRK01. Next base: position 4,029 of record DATHSU010000018.1, read on the forward strand.
TTTACACTTCAAGAGCAAAAGAAAAAATAAACCTTTCATTGCTGTTAACTGCGGTGCAATTTCAGAAAACCTTATTGAAAGTGAATTATTCGGTCATAAGAAAGGTGCCTTCACAGGAGCAATAAGTGATAAGGACGGCTATATGAAAGCTGCCCAGGCAGGTACATTATTTCTTGATGAGATCAGTGAAATGCCTCCGCAGCTTCAGGTAAAGCTCTTAAGATCAATACAGGAGAAAGAATACACCCCTGTTGGCACTACGCTCGCTTTGCCGGTTAATGTTAGGTTTGTAGCTTCAACTAACCGGGATCTGAACGAAGAAGTTAGAGAAGGAAGATTCAGAGAAGATCTTTTTTACCGGCTTAATGTTATTGATATTCATCTGCCCTCACTTAAAGAAAGAGAAGAAGATATTCCTCTTCTTGCAGATCACTTTTTAAATAAATACAGGAAAGAACTGAACAAAAACATCAAAGGAGTTGACAGCGATGCTATGCGTGCACTAATATCTCACGAGTGGAAAGGTGAAGTAAGAGAATTAGAAAATATTATCGAGAGAGCTTCTATTTTTTGTAAAACTGATTTTATAACGCTAAGCGATTTACCGCCGACATTTAAACCAAATATTGAAAAAGGCGATTTTCCGATCACAGGTTCTCTTGATGAATCTGTCAGAAAGTTCGAAAGAGATTTCATCATGCGTGCACTTGAAAACAATGATACCAACAAAGAAAAAACTGCCGAAGCACTGCAGGTTGGTCTGTCAACTCTATATAGAAAACTAAAAGAACTGGATATTAAGATCTAGTTTGTCTATTATATCACTTGCGGAATAGTAGTTACAATACAGCTATTCCGTTTTCATTTAAGAGAATACCCGCCTTTGAATTTCTTCAATATTACAAGCCTTTTTAGAGAATCATTTGATTATTAACTGTAATCGCCAAAATTTCCTGTGGCATAAATTTCGTAAATACTACTTAGATTAAATTTTTAGTAAAAATAATTTATATGGTTCATCAAATAATTTATTGGAGAAAAGGTTCTGTTCCAGGCGAACAGCCAGCATAAATATGAAAAGCGTAGTTGTTTATAGTCCGGATTTCAGTCTGTGTTACAGTTTATTAATGTTTTTGCAAAATCATTATAAAGTGGTTGCTACTACAAGTCTGGATGCAGTCTCTGCTATGATAAGGAATTCATCCGCAGATCTGGTAATTTTAGATTCCGAACCAAATGAAATTATTGAAAGCTTGTTGAAAGAAGTAAAGAATATCAATTGTCAAACACCAATTGTATTAACTTATGTTTATAACAGCAAATTATCTGTGGTCGAAAATAAAATCAAACCAAGTGTAAAAGAGATTTTTTACAAGCCATTTGACCTCAATGAAATATCCACCAGGATTCCAAACTTGTTAAACGCTGTTTGATCTTATGTACCGAGGGTTTTAATAACTTCGGATCAGGTACTTCTTAATCGGTATACATACTGAATTGTTATTAGAACATCTATGAACTTAAAAGAACACAAATTGTTGCTTTCTGTTAAATATTATTTTAGACTATTATTTGCATATAATTATCGTTAAATCGAATAAAAACATTCTAAAAGTTGCGAATTAGCACTAATTGTGCTTCTCAAAAGTAAGAACACCTGTCTGGAAAATGTAATAAAAAAGTCGATTTTTAGTGTTTATTAAGGATATTTAAAGTGGTATTCTTATTGAGTAAACTTAGAGGATTTCAGAATCTAATTAGTCATTAATAATCAAATAAAAGGAAGAAAAATGAAAAACTTACTTATATATCTTGGATTTGTTCTGGCAGTGGTTGCTTTGTATGGATTTGCTTTTACATTTGCGGCAGATGAAGGTCCTGATGGTAAACAGGTATTCGTCGATAAAAAATGTGCTATGTGCCATTCAGTTGAATCTGTTGGACTTGAAGCTACAAAAAAAACTGGTGCTGTTGACCTGTCTAATACTGGCGCTGGTATAGAGGCTGACTTTATGACAAAGTACCTGATGAAAGAAGAAAAAATTGATGATAAAGCACACAAAACAAAATTTAATGGTACCGATGAAGAATTAAAAGCTCTGGTTGACTGGCTTTTAACTCTTAAAACTGAAGAGGAATAAGTTCTTTTTTAATTGATTTTAACTATGGCGCATTTACAGTTGTCAAACAAGGAAAAACGGATGCTTCCCAAACATCTAAAAAATCTGATAATGTCCTTCCTTTTTATCGGATTTATACTACCCTCTATTACAAATGCTCAATCGAATGATGATTGTTTAATGTGCCATAGTGATAATGACCTCACTATGGAAAAGAAGGGAAAGGAGATTTCCCTTTTTGTTGATGAAAATGTATTAAATAGATCTGCTCACTCTAAACTAAATTGCATTTCCTGCCACAGCGGCTTTGATGCTGAAGATATCCCTCATAAAGACCCGATGACCCAGGTAAATTGTGTAAGCTGCCATCAGGCATCTCTTACCAAACATCAGTTCCATCCCCAGATTCTTAAAGCTGGCGGAAGAGGAACGAATCCCGACATCAATTGCCAGAGCTGTCACGGAATTCACGATGTGATTAAAGTTGAAAGAAGTAAATGGAGCAGAAATAATATTCCTGTTTCCTGCGGACAGTGTCATAAAGATGCATCTGACAAGTACCAGCTCTCAAATCACTTTAAAGCTTTTAAAGACGGTGAAAAATCTGCACCTGATTGTATTTATTGTCATAAAACCAATATTACTGAGTCTTCAGGTAAAAGCAGAAGCGAATTAAAAATTGCACAGGAAAAACTTTGTTTATCCTGCCATCTTGATGATCCGGAAATCAGGAGAAGAACTACTCCATCAGCCGGATTTATTCAGGCCTACGATAACAGTGTTCACGGCAAATCTTTACACGCCGGAAATGCGGAAGCTGCTGCCTGCATTGACTGTCATAAAGCTCACGATGTAATAAAAGCAGTTGAAACAAGTTCATCTGTTAACAGAATGAATATTGCCACAACCTGCGGTACCTGTCACCAGGATATAGCCAATGAATACAATGAAAGTATTCATGGAATGGCAGTTCTTAGAGGTAATAACGATTCACCAACCTGTACTTATTGTCACGGAGAGCATAATATTTTAGATCACCTTGATCCAAATGCACCGGTTGCTTTTCAGAATGTTTCTCTGCAATTGTGTTCACCTTGTCACGAATCAGTCAGGTTATCTGAAAGATACGGTTTAGCCGCAAACAGATATTCAACGTTTAAAGATTCTTACCATGGACTTGCCCTCAGGGGAGGTTCAGCAACTGTTGCAAATTGCGGAAGTTGTCACGGAGTCCATAACATAAAACCTTCGACTGATCCGACTTCTTTAATCCACAAGGATAATCTTGTTGCCACCTGCGGTTCCTGTCATCCCGGTGCCAATGAAGTATTTACCAAAGGTTCGATTCACGTGACTCTTGATAGAGACGAGGAACCGATATTATACTGGATTGCATATCTCTATATAATGTTGATCGTTTCGGTAATTGGCGGAATGTTCCTTCATAATGCAATCGATCTTTACCGCAAAGCAAAAATTAAAAGATTGAGAAAAATTGGCAAAATGCCTCACGAAAAACATGGTCATGCGTTGTATTTAAGAATGACAGTAAATGAAAGAATTCAGCACGCTACGATGGCTATTAGTTTTATTGTACTAGTTATAACCGGATTTATGCTGCGTTATCCTGATTCCTGGTGGGTTAAGCATATAACCGACATCAGTACTGATGCATTTGTTTATAGAAGCCTTATTCACCGTATTGCAGCAGTTGCTATGGTTGCTGTATGTTTTTATCATATTTATTATATTCTTTTTACAAAGCGCGGCAGGCAGCTTGTAGTAGATCTTCTTCCACGCTGGAAAGATTTTACCGATGCAATTGGAGTTGCTAAATTCAATCTTGGAATTTCTAAAACCAAACCGGAACTTGATAGATTCAGCTACGTTGAAAAAGCAGAGTACTGGGCTTTAGTTTGGGGTACAATTGTTATGACGGTCACCGGCTTACTCATGTGGATTTACACTGATATTGCAGGTTCATTCACAAAAACCGAATGGGATATTGCCAGAACAATTCATTATTATGAGGCCTGGCTTGCATTCCTGGCTATTGTTGTATGGCATTTTTATTTCGTTATATTCAATCCGGACATTTACCCGATGAGTTTGGCCTGGCTAAAAGGTACAATATCTGAAGAGGAAATGGCTGATGAGCATCCGCTTGAATTAAAAAGAATAAAAAAAGAACAGAGAGAAAAAGAAGGATTATCAAGCATAAATCTTGATGATGACGAAGATTAATTTTATTCTTCTTTTGCAAATTTAAATTCTGTTCTAAAAATCCTTTTAACTCACTTATTTTTTTAAAGGAGTGAAAATTGAGAAGAATATTTCCACCCGTTGTTTATAACCCAATTACTTTAATCGGTGCTGCCATTGCTTCCGTAAGTTTTGGATTAATTCTCTTCGTTTTCATCCTCGAAATATTCAGCAGTATTGGTGACAATCCCTATATAGGAATTCTTGCATTTATTATACTCCCGTCAATCCTAATCTTCGGTTTACTATTAATAGCTTACGGAGTTATCAGAGAAAGAAAAAGGATAAGTCAGGGTAAATCGCGTGAAGGCAAATTACCTGTAATTGATCTTAATGATCCCAAAAAACGTGCGGCATTTGCCACATTTTCCATCGGGACTTTGATCTTATTACTTTTTACTGCCTTCGGAAGTTATAAAGCTTATGAATATACTGAGACCGATGAATTCTGCGGAACGGTTTGTCACCAGGTTATGGAACCCGAATATACCGCATATCTTGGTTCACCTCACTCCCGGGTAGGTTGTGTAGGATGTCATATCGGCAGCGGAACTGATTGGTATGTAAAATCAAAATTGTCAGGTGCATACCAGCTTTATTCTGTTACATTTAATAAATATTCACGCCCGATCCCGACCCCCGTGAGGGAGCTGCGTCCTGCAGAAGGTACTTGCGAACAATGCCACTCACCGGAACATTTCTTCAGCCAGAAAAAAACCGAATACACTTATTATATATCCGATGAAAAAAACACCCGTTCCAATTTAGGTATGCTGATCAAAATCGGAGGTGGCAACAGTGTTTTTGGCGCTGCAACAGGAATTCACTGGCATACCAGCTCGGATCACGAAATTTATTATATGCATTCTGATGACAGACGGCAGGAAATTCCCTGGGTAAAACTGGTCACCAAAGATGGAAGAGAAATTATATATAGGGATAAATCTGTAAAATTTGATGAAGCAAGTTTTCCAAAAGAAAATTTAAGATTAATGGATTGTATAGATTGCCATAACCGGCCATCCCACATTTTCCATCAGCCGGATAAAATGGTTAATGTTTATATGGATCAGAATAAAATTGATCCTGAATTACCATACATAAAAAGTATTTCTGTTCAGGCACTGGAAACTCCTTACACAGAAAAAAGCATTGCACTCGATAGTATAGCAACTATTATTAATTCCTTTTACCGTTCAACGTATAGAGATATCTACGAAAAGAAAAAGGATAAGATTGATTCTGCTATTCAGGAAGTTCAAAGCATTTACAGCAGAAATTATTTTCATTATATGAATGCAAACTGGAAATCATTCCCGGATAATATTTCACACGTCTATACCCCCGGGTGTTTCAGATGCCACGCAGGTAATCACGTAAGCGATGAAGGAATTGTAATCTCACA
>DATHSU010000019.1:0-1816 GCA_035463895.1 Ignavibacteriaceae bacterium
ACAAATTTGGTTTCCCATAACTCCGCTTGGAACAAATAATGCAGATTCTTTACCAAGTAATTCTGCAGCATATTCTTCAAGCTTATTAACCATTGGGTCTTCTTTAAACACATCATCCCCAACCTCAGCGTTATACATAGCTTTACGCATTGGTTCGGATGGTTTGGTAACTGTATCGCTTCTTAAATCAATCATTTAATTTTTATTAATCACTTAAATTTTTAGCTAATCTTCTTTAATCTATAGATTCCCGCATTCGCGGGAATGACTTTGAAAATTATAATTTAAACTTTTTCTTCATCCACAATAAAATGTTCATTCCAAAAATCCACAATGAAAAGACGGAACACAATACTGGAAATATGAATGGATTTTGAGTATAGAATGTTTTTTCATCATTTAGTGAAACATCGACGAGAAGATAATCCCTGGTAAACATTTCTGTTTCTTTAATTGTGATACCTCTTTGATCAATCAAGCAACTGATTCCTCCATTGGCAGAGCGAACAACTGATCTTCTGTTTTCAACAGCACGAAGAGCGGCAAATTCTTTATGCTGATATGGTCCGCTTGAATTTCCATACCAGCTGTCATTTGTTACAACTACAAGAAATTGTGCATCCCGTTCTACAAAGTGCGTTGTAAAAACCGGGAAAACGGATTCAAAACAAACCAATCCTCCAATATTAATTTGTTTTGAATTAATGTTTGCAGTAAAAACAGTAGTATCCTGACCGGTATTCCAGCCGGATATTCCAACTCCCCATTTCAATAAATTTCCGAGAAATGGAATCTGATCCACGAATGGAGTTTTTTCTCCTAAGGGCACAAGATGCATTTTACCATATCGTTGAACTTCATTTTCATCAGGAGAAAAAAGTAAAATTGCATTGTAAGTGGTATAATAATATTCTGCATCCATTGCAAATTTTGAATTTTCCGGTGCTTCATCTTTATTAAAATAAAATTTTATATCCGGCATACCTGTCATAAGATGTACATTATTCATTTTCAAAAATGAATAAATTGTATCAACTGTGCTCTGATATGAATCTGAAAGCAAATAAACCGGAAGAGCAGTTTCAGGCCAGATAATTATTTCTGCTCCCTGATCAATGCACTTTTGCGAAAGTTCAAAATACAACTCAACCAGATCATTCAGACCTCCGACCTCCCATTTGTCCCACGGATCAATGTTTGGTTGAATAATTCCTGCACGGATCTTATTTGTAGATTCTTCATATGTACTTAATTTCACTGCGCCGTAAATAACAGGAGTTAAAAAGAGTAAGGATGCAAGAGAAATCTGTAAAATATATTTCTTTGATCCTTCCGAAATAATTTTTGCTGTTTTGAAGAGAAGAATGTTTATATATAACACAACCAATGATAATCCAAATGCACCAATAATATCAGCGATCTGAATGAAAGCTGTGAACTTTGCTAATCCATGTCCGAGTGTCAGCCAGGGAAATTTCAAATCAGTCAAAGTGAGAAGAAATTCCGCTGTAACCCAAAACAAAGGAAATAACCAAAGAAAAAATCTTCCTTTAAAAATTTTTGATGATAAATAATAAAGAGTTGAAGGAATAAGGAAAACAACAGGATAGAAAAATATTAAAACTCCTCCGCCCATCATAAGGAAAGGATCGGCTTTACTTTGCCAGCTTCCAACCCAATAAATCGTTAAAATGCTTAATATAAAAACAAGCAGGTAATTACCTTGATTAATTCTTAATAGTGTCTTTCGTTTTTCAAGTACAAAGAAGTAAGGTATGAATGCAAAAAAAAGAAATAACGGGAACGGCATTGGAAA
>DATHSU010000020.1:0-8474 GCA_035463895.1 Ignavibacteriaceae bacterium
CCCCTGGCAAAGAGGTTGGTGAAGTTTACCCTGATTTTGATGATTTCGATGATTTTAATATGCCAATTGGTGAGTTTATTACAGATACAACAACTTTAATCCATCCGGATGATCCTAGTATCTATACTCCCTTTTTCATTCATTCAAGAGTTTACTATGTAACGCCCTCTGATCCCAATACACCGGTTACTTCAAGACAGTGGAACAAACGTATGGATGTCAAAGTTTGGGGTACAGGTATGGAAGATACTGTAAGGGTTAGTACTGTAACTGGTTATTGGTAAAAAAACATAAGGTATTACTACTATGGGTTATTCAACTTTAATTGATGTTTTGGGTTCTGCAATAATCGGCGGACTGCTGCTAATGAATTTATTACGACTTAACGCAACTGTTGTTGAAAATGAAACACACTTCAGTCACGATAAATCAGCACAGATTGATGTTGTACTAATTGCAACTTTAATTGACAGAGATTTTAATTTAATGGGTTATTGTGGCGATCACTCACTTATAACATCTGATTCAACGCTCAGTTACGGTGACTCCACATCTATCCGCTTTTTTGCAGATATTGATAACAACGGTAGTTATGATGATGTATATTATTACTTAAGCGATACTTCTGCTTTATCTCACACTCCAAATCCAAGAGACCGAATATTATACAGGCAAATAAATTCAGGGACACCACAAATTGTAGGAAATAATATCACAGAGTTTAGTTTGGTTTATTTAGATGGTTTAAGAAATGAGATTACACCACCGGTGGTATATAATCCAAATGTTAATTTTGTCAAAGTCGCCTTTAAGGTCGAAGATCCTTTTGCATATGATGATAACTATGCACAGGCCGTATGGAGGAGACTTACAGTAACCACAAAGAATTTAGTTAAACAATAATAATAAATAAGGTACAGTTATGGGCGGTAAAATAGCTCTTATATTGGTATTAGGTTTCGGCTCACTTTTTGCAGTTTTCGGCCTTAAGATGCTGGAATCACAGAATGTCGCAGTTGATAATTATGCATTTTATTTTAACAAGTCGCAGGCTAACTATTTAGCTACCAGCGGAGTGCATATTGCTTTGACTAATCTTAACCAGATCAGTCATACCTGGACACCTACGAATCCTTACCCTATTGCCGGCGGTGATGTTTACTTAGCAGTTAATACACCATCATATGGAATGAGGACTATCAGAAGTGTTGCACATTATAACGGCAGAACAGATACGGTAATTGTAACTGCTAAGCAGAAATCTTTTGCAGAATATGGCAACTATTATCAGGTCTTTAATAACGTGTGGGCAGCGACTGGTGACACTTTTTCTGGTAAATTTCACGCAAACGACTGGATTCAATGTTACGGTGATCCTATTTTCCTTGGTCAGGTTACTACCACAAGAGGTGTAAAACTTTATGATAAAAACAGTTTTCCGGAATTTCATGAAGGTTGGAAATTACAGAGTTCTGATCCTGTCCAATTCGATACTACTTCTATGAGACTTGCAGCTTTTTCCGGTGGTAAAGTATTCAGAGATTCTACAGGTGCTAATCGCAGAACTGATGTTAAAATGACATTTAATTCTGATGGGACCGTTACATATAGCTACAAGATTGGCAGCGGCTCCTGGTCTGCTGATGAAATAGTAAATTTATCTGCTTTAGCCCCAAACGGTTTAATATATGTAGAGAAGGGAAATGTATATATCCAGGGAACAATAAACGGCCAGGCAACAATAGTTACTTCTCACAGAGGAGACAGTAATGCCGGAATTGTTTACGTGGATAATACTATGCAATATGCATCTGATCCAAACATAAATCCATCTTCAACTGATTTGTTGGGACTTGTTGCTGAAAGAAGAATAGAAATTCCTTTTGATGCTTCAAGAGGCGACTTCAAATTACAAGCTGCAATGTTCTCTATGAACGGTGGTTTAACGGTTAAAAATTATGCCAGCTATCCCGCTGCTTATAAAATGGACATCTTAGGAAGCATTATTGGTAGAAATGTTGAGGCAACAGCTAAATATGTTTGGAATGGCACTCTAAAAAAATATGTTCCCACAAATGGCTATAGTTATATCCACAGATACGACAAGAGGTTTGACCTTACAGCACCGCCGTTTTTCCCTAAACTGCGTATCTTCGTTCCTATTGCGTGGTATCAGGGACAAGTTCAAATTCCAGCTTTTTATTAACTATTGACTGCTGTCTTAAAGCCAGTAGCTTTAAGACAGCAGAACCTTTTGTACCCCCGCCCAACCTCTATTCGGTAATTATTACTTGTAATTTTTTCAGTTCTTTCCTGCAAATTCAAGAAATAATTCATTCTCATAATAGGACAACAAATAGTATAATTATTAAAGGTTTTGTGGGTTTTTTTTATTATTTGCCTACTAACAATTATATGCTTCTCGGCATAGGTATTGTGCAAAGTATGTTAAATTTTGTTTTACATTAGTTAATTTTTTTTACAATTAAGTGATTCAATATTATGAGCAGCATACAGTCATTATTGGCCATAGGTTCAATTGCACTTTTTTCTCTTATCTCAGTAAGATTTAATTCATCTGTACTTCAGAATTTGACCCTTGAAGTTGAGAATAAAGTATATCTAACTGCATTTTCTCTTGCAGATGATATGATAGAAGAGATTAAGCAGAAGGCATTTGACCACGAAACAGTACAATTTCGTTCAATAAATCCTGAAGAACTATCTCCGACAGCTAATTTTGGTGGAGGAAAAGATCCCGGTGAAGTTGCAAACGAACCTTCAACCTGGAATGATATTGATGATTACCACGGTTATAACAAACCGGTTTCGCTTCCTCACGCAGAAGGCTATAATGTTTCAGTTATAGTAAATTATGTACTGGCAAATAATCAGAATTTTGTCAGCAATCAGCCAACTTTCTTTAAAAGAGTACAAGTTACAGTTACAAGTGATTACCTTTCAAATCCGGTTGTACTATCATTCATTTTCACCTTACATTCTAAAGTGGTTTAACTATGAATATACTATTAGACATTTTAGGTTCATCAATTATAGGAGGAATGATCCTCCTGATGGTATTAAAGCTTAATATTTTTGCATCAAATGCAAATTATTACTCTGACAATGAATTAAAGCTTCAGCAAAACGTTAAAACATTAGCTGAAATTTTAAATTATGACTTAAGAAAGATCGGCTACAAGCGTGATACTACTTCAATGATTACTGCTCAACCTCAAAGAATTAAGTTTTATGCTGAGCTTGATGCACCGGGTACTGCCGGACACGGAACAATTGATATAGTTGAATACTTTCTTGGAGATTCAACAGAATCAACAGGTACAACGAATCTTAGAGATAAAATATTGTACAGGGTGGTAAACAATACAGATACAACTGGCGGTTCCTCTCTTGGCTTAGTTGACCTTAAATTTTCATATATGAACGCACAAGGAAATACTACTGCAAATCTGGATAGCATCAGATATATTAAAGCAGAATTCTGGGTTGAGCCGCAGGACGCTGTAACTAACTACGTTACAGGTCAGGCTGATACCACTGTATTTACTTATTGGGAATTAACAATTTATCCGAGGAATATTTAATGGGAAAAAGTTCATTAATCATCGTAATGGGGATGTCGGTTATTGTAGCTTTCTTTATTCTCAAGCTTAATGCTAACTCTAAAGAAAACTTATCAACTACAATGAATATGTTCGAGCAGACACAAGCCCGGCTTATTGCAAACTCAGGTGTGGAAATATACCTTGAAAAGCTAAAAGCGGATATGTCTATGCAAGGTAAATCTTTTAACGGAAATAGTCTTTTTAACGGCACTTATAATGTACATATCAGTACCGGAGATACAGTTACGGTAACTTCAACGGCAACTTTTATGGATGTTACTCATACTTCCGTTGTAGAAGCTGCTGCTGATAAATTAGATCCTTTTGCAGTATCTGGTGCTATGTATATTTCTGCTGATGCTATTGATGGTGTAAAGATCAATGGAAATATTACTGTCAGCGGCTATGATCATAGCATAGATGGCGTTATATTAAACAATGGAAACGACTTACCGGGAATCGCTGTTGATGATGCGGCAAGTGTTAACACTATTACTACAAATATCAAAGGTGCAGCGGATATAGTAGGATACGGAGGTGAGCCAAGTGTTTATTCAGTTACCAATGGGATGGATTGGGCACAATATGCACTAGATGTTGAAAGCAATCCGGATATAATAATAAATTCATCTACTAATCTGAAAAATATCAGTAACTTAGGAACAAAGAATAATCCTAAAACTACTTTTGTTAATGGCGATATTCATTTTAACTCAAACCTCGAAGGATGCGGAATACTTGTAGTAAATGGAAACCTTCAGATAAATGGTAATTTTACTTACAGAGGACTTATCATTGCCTATAAAGATTCTAAAATCACTACTCAATTAAATGGTAACGGTAAACTTTATGGAGCAATGGTTATTGCGGGAACCAGCGCAGACCTCGAAATTTCAAATGGTAACTTCAATTGCCTCTATAGCCAGGAAGCACTTGATCACATCGCAGGTTTATTGAAAGCAAGAAGGTTTAAAATTCTTAGTTGGTGGGAATAATAAAACTTAACAATTAAAAAAGAGGCTGTCTCAAAATTCTTAAAAACAAGGTAGCCGCAACTTTCAAGTTGTGTATTTCTTATATTTTCGCAAGCTGAAGCTTGCGGTTACCATAAAAAAATTAGTTATGAGACAGCCTCTTTTTATTTTAAATAGCAAAGTCATCGTTGCGTATCAGTAGCAGTATTGCCTGGTTGGGTACTATTAAAAATTTTTCCTTTTCAAATTCAATTTCAAAAGCTTCTTTTCTTAGAAAGATAGCCAGGTCACCTTCCTTTGCTTGCAGAGGTATATATTTAACCTGTTCATCTGTTAGCTTCCACATTTCGTCTTCGTTGGCTGTAGCAGTAGCGTAGCCGGGTCCTACTTTAATTACATAACCGCTTTGTATTCTTTCTTTTTCAGCAACTCCTGCCGGCAGATAGAGTCCGCTTGTTGTTTTATTAGAATCTTCCTGGGGACGAACCAGAACTCTGTCGCCAACGACAATAAATTTTTGCAGATTTTTTATGTTAACATTCATTTCACATCCGGTTAATATTTACGCTGCAAATATAAGTAATAATTAAAAGCGGTTTTAGGCAGATTTACTGTTACGTGTGAACTTAATCAGATATGGGAGAATTGGGGGATAAATATAAGCCAATGTAAATCCCATCTTTCTGAATTTTTTATTAAGAATTATAGCCTGAATTATTCTGGCGGCTGCAAGTCTTCTGCTGAATGATTTCTCATATTGTCGTTTATAATCCAGATAAATTTGGGGAAGTTCATACTCAACCAACTTATAGTTAAGCAAAACCTGATACAGGATTTTTGCAGATTCCATTGCCATACCGATTCCGTCACCTGCTAACGGAGCAATAACTCTTGCCGAATCACCAACCATTATAATACCGTTTTCAACTACTTCCCTTTTCCCAAAATGAATGTTTCCTGTTCCATACACATTAGCTGAATTTATATGGTCTACCGCCTCATCTGTAAAAATATTCCGGAAACTTTTATTTGACCTGATCACTTCTGCTAATCTTTCACGTGAAGGTATTTTTGAATTTTTTCTGTTCTCAAGGAAACAAACAGTTATCTCTGAATCATTCACCTGATTCATTCCGCAGTAAATTCCTTCATCAATATAAATTCTTATTTCATCTGAAAACTTTTCCTTTAATAACTCAACAGGAAGATGAAACTTAACTCCATTTAGAAAGGATTTTTTGTGAATGAAACTTCTTTCAAGTTCTTTGTCAAGAGGGTTTTGCTTACCATAAGCAGCAATTACAAGTCTGGATTTTATTTTTGTGCTTTCTCCGGCTTCATTTTCAATCTCAGAAACAAAACCGGTATTTATTTTTGAAACTGATTTTACATTTGCAGGCTGAATAATGTTTACATTTTGCTTTTCAGCATTATTCAGAAGAAGTAAATCAAAAACAGAACGCTTCATTGCATAAGCATCAAAATTAAGAGCTGAATGTAATTCTGTTCCGGAATCATTCACTGCTCTGAATGACTTCAGTTGATTAGGTTTCAGCGAAATAAATTCCTGAAAGATGTTAAGCTCTTTTAAAGTATCCGTTACTTCTTTCGAAAGAAATTCTCCGCACAGCGTTTCCCTTGGAAATTTTTTCTTTTCGATAAGAGTAATATCATAACCAAGCTTTGAAAGATAAAGGGCCGTAGTTGAGCCGGCTGGTCCACCGCCAATAATCAATATGTCTTTTTCCAAAATATTCATTTTTTAATTACAGCCATCCACCTGAAAGCCCATTTAGGTTTTATTACGTAATTGCATATGCCGCATTCAGCAAATAGTCTGACCAGATCAGTTTTCTTAAAACCCCTTTTGACTGAAAGCGGTGCATCGTTCTTAACTAATTCACTTTTAGAAAATAAGCTTGTTAATATTTTGATACCAAGCAAAGCTAAGTATGATCTTTGGAGGTCGTTAATGATTACACCTTTTCTGCAAATCCTCATACATTCTTCAATGAGCAATTTTATTTCGGCTTCATTAAAGTGATGCAGAAATAATGAAAGATGAACCACATCGCAGTTTTCATCTTTTATCGGGATGTTAAAAGCATCAGAATTTATTTTAATGGTTGAATTTGGAAAGATCTTTAATGATCGAAAACTCTTATCGATAGAGATTATTTTAAGAGAGGGAAAAAATATTTTAGCAGCTAATAGATTATCGGATGCAGCCGAGCCGATATCGACCAATGAGAGTGTGTCATTAAGGGAATTGACAAAATAGTTTAATGCTGATTTTGTTGTTGATACTCCTCCTAAATAACGGTTAATGGTTTTTAATTCCTTTAATGCAGTATCAATTCGTTCATCCTGAATTGAAAAATCGTCCATCAGCTCAGGTTCATAAGATCTTTTCATTATCAGACAACTTTAAATAGCACTAATTCCATAGTTAAACCCGGACCGAATGCAATTGCACAGCAAAGGTCATCTTTTTTTAACTGCTGACTCTTCAAAATATTTTTAATCACATACAAAATTGAAACCGAAGAAAGATTGCCGTAGTTGTTCAACACTTCTCTCGATGGCTTTAATTGATCATCCGATAAGTGAATTCCGTTTTGCAAAGAATCTAAAATTGCTCTGCCACCCGGATGCAAAGCCCAATGCTTTATTTCATTTACAGAAATTCCTCTTTTATTTAGTATTTCAATTGCTTTAGGTGCTGCAGAATTTAAAATAATTTTAGGCAATTCTGATGAAAGAATCATTTCAAATCCGTTGTTACCAATTTTCCACCCCATAAACTTTGCTGAATCTTCAAATAAAAAAGATTCGGCAAACTGAATTTCTAATTTAGGAGCTTCATCATTTCTTTTATTTGAAAAGTATGCGGCTGCGGCTCCATCAGCAAAAATCATATTGGCAAGTATATTATCACGTGTTGGTTCCGTCTGGAGATGCAGACTGCATAGTTCAACCGAAACCATAAGTATTTTTTCACTTTGATTTTCATTCATGGCTTCCCACACTGAGTTGATACCAATTAGAGAAGCGGCACAACCCATAAAGCCAATGTTTGTTCGCTTAACTGCCGGAGAAATCTGAAATTCTCTGATCAATTCATAATCTAATCCGGGAGCAAAAAAACCGGTGCAGGAAATTGTAATCAGCCTGTCTATGCCAGTAAAGTCTATTTTATTTTTTTCAGCCAGATCTTTAACAGCATTCCTGGTTAATTCGATGGACCATTTTTCATACTCACACATTCTGGCTTTTGTATCAGGAGAAAAATGATTTCCGTCCCTGGTATAAAATTTATCGTTAGAGTTTGTTTCTCCGTCCCTGATAACAAAAAACCGATGATCAATTCCTGATTGATTGGCAGCCATATCAATCATTCTGCTTATAGCTGAAGTTCCTCCCATCCTCTTTTTTAACTCTGATGCGGCAAAATCCTGTTGAACTTTAAATGGAGGCGGGGCTGTGGCAATATCTATTAACATAATTCCTTAAATATTTTATTTACACTAAGAACATAAGAACTGATCAGTTGGTTTCAAAATGCATTTATAATTGACTAAATTTGTCAACAATAAAATCAAATAACACTAACATAATGACTGAATTCAATAATAATTTCTGGGATGAAAGATATTCAGCAGAAGAGTATGTCTACGGTAAAGATCCTAATGAATTCTTCGAAGAACACTTATCAAAACTAAATCCGGGAAGACTATTATTACCAGGTGAGGGTGAAGGGAGAAATGCCATTTTTGCCGCAAAACTCGGCTGGCAAGTTGATGCAAATGATCAAAGTATTGTAGCTAAATCCAAAGCAGAAAAACTAGCACATGCATACGGAGTAAATATCAAT
>DATHSU010000021.1:0-2471 GCA_035463895.1 Ignavibacteriaceae bacterium
ACTGATCCTCGGAATAAATTTCTTTTCATACCACTCTTTGCTTTTGAGTCTTAATAAAGTAAAACGTGTGATCATTCCCGCAATGAATGGAATACCGAGATAGATGAAAACACTTTCTGCAATTTGCCCGATTGTGATATCCACTGCAAAAGTCTGCAAGCCAAGCCAGGAAGGTAAAACAGTTAGAAACACATAGGCATAAACAGAAAAGAAGAGTACTTGAAAGATCGAATTAAACGCAACAAGTCCGGCTGCATATTCAGTATCACCTTTAGCGAGTTCGTTCCATACAATAACCATAGCAATGCATCGTGCGAGTCCTATTAAAATTAATCCAGCCATATATTCAGGATAATCCTGAAGAAAGATTACTGCAAGACCAAACATTAATATCGGACCTATGATCCAATTTTGAATTAGAGACAATGAAAGAATTTTAAGATTTCTAAAAACATCCGGAAGCTCTTCATACTTAACTTTTGCAAGTGGAGGATACATCATTAAAATCAATCCTATTGCAATCGGGATGTTTGTTGTTCCCACCTGAAAGGTATTCCAAAAGTCAACTACTTTCGGAAACAAATATCCTGAAAACACTCCGACAAGCATTGCAGAAAAAATCCACAATGTTAAATAACGATCTAAGAATGAAAGTTTTTTAGTCAGTTTACTCATACTATCTTTAAAATATTTTTTTATTATCGCTGAAATTTTTGTTCACTAAATAGATCAAACCTGAGAATAATATTACTGCCGGAACAATTACTATCCATTGATTCACTCCGAGTGCTGCGAAAAGATTTCCATCAATCGGAGAAGCCAAAAAAGTTGATTTGAAAAAATCGTTATACAGTATAAAGATAAACAGCCCTGCAACCATACCGAATGCAGCAAGCAATGCTTCCTTTTTCCCTTCGCCGATTCTTGCCATCATAGTACCGGGACAATAACCAAGCAATCCCATCCCGGCACCAAATAATAATCCGCCGACCAGCTTTCCCCAATCAAGTGGTTTTGGATTTATTTTAATTACACTTAGTTCACCAAGAAAGTGAAATCCTATCATCGAAAGAATTACTGCGGTGAGCATAAATTTTAATACTTTAAAGTCTTTAAGAAGAAGCATTCCCATAACGCGCGGATATTTTGTAATTCCGGTTCTTTGCAAAGCATAACCGAAGACAAACCCGATGATTAAACCAATAATTATTTTGAGGATCATTTTGTCCTCCATACTTTATAGAATAAAATATGTGCAGCGATAACGGCAGTCAGAAAAAATGAAGCGCCGGCTACGATGCTGCCAAGCGACAAATGTGCCCAGCCCTGAAGAATATTTCCGGTGGTGCATCCGGCAGCTATACCTGCACCAACACCAAGCAGAATCCCGCCTATGAGTACAACAAAAAATCTCTTATAAATATTATCCCCATGATATTTTTTCCAGGTAGCAGGAATTGATTCCGGTTCTCTTGTGCCGCTTATTTTAGATGCTGTGAATCCACCAACAACTAATCCAACAAGAATAAAAAACTCCAGGTATGCTTTGCTTAAATAATTTTTAACTATAGTGGTTTCAGTTAATTCACCGAACATTGACCCGAACTGCGCAGAGATGTATGCGAATCCGGATGTTACACCAAACGGGTAGCTTCTATGTTCAATTGCCTGAAAGACAACATAAGTGCCAATTGAAAGTAAAGAAACGACAAGTCCTCCTTTGAACCAATGCCATTCTTTTGAATTATCAATTTCCATTTTCTCTCCTGATTATTAACTTATTTAATATCCTGTAACCAATGTGCAAGAGTATGCTTTGTCGGGATTTTACCCATTGCAAGAACTTTACCGTTAACCACAAGTCCGGGAGTTAGCATTACACCAAAATCCATAAATTTTTCTTTGTCAGTTATCTTTTCAAAATTTGCAGGAAGATTGTTTTCGGCAACAACTTCCTTTACAAGATTTTCCAGCTTAGTGCAATTTGCACAACCGGGACCGAGTACTTTTATATCTAACATTTTTTCTCTCCCTTCTTATTTTGTCATACCTGCGAAAGCAGGTATCTATTTTAGCCAATTTTAGATTCCCGCTTTCGCGGGAATGACACTACCTTTTTAATTCCTTCAAATAAAACTCATAAAAATCTCTTTTGATTTCATCTCTTACCCTGCGATAGACCGGCATAACTTCTTCTTCTGTTCCAACTGCATCTGCAGGATCATCAAACCCAATGTGTAAGCGATGTTTTACATCTCCCATAAAAACGGGACAGGTTTCTTTTGCGTTATCACAAACTGTAATCACGTAATCAAATGACTGCGATAAATATTTATCAACATCTTCTGCAATGCCGTTACTTATATCGATACCAATTTCCTTCATTGCTTTTACAGCAAATGGATTCACTCTTTCTGCCGGCTTTGTTCCTGCAGAATATACTTCAAGATTTTTGTCAAACCATTTCAGAA
>DATHSU010000022.1:0-3272 GCA_035463895.1 Ignavibacteriaceae bacterium
AGTCGGATGCTACCTATAGGAAAACAGCTGAATATGAGTTGGGACTCCTCAAATAAAATATTTAATAGTTTTTTAAACCCTCGTTTAGACGAGGGTTTTTTATTTTAAAACAGATTGAAACCAAAGTAATATGATTATTAAAATTGATATAAAATATTTTTTACCTCTTTTATCTGCGGCATCAGTTCTAAGAAAAGAAAGATATTTCCGCGAACTTTTAACATTGGCAAAAAGAGAAAACATTAGTTCTAAAAAAATCTATGAAGCAATACTGCAATCTTATTTGTTTGCCGGATTCCCATCTGCTCTAATTTCATTGAAAATTTTTAGTGAATTCTTTAAACCGAATATCATAAATGATAAGTATGAAATTGATGATTTTAAGAAAAGAGGAATAAAAAACTGCAAAAAAGTGTACGGATATAAGTATAGTAAACTTATATCTAATGTTCACTCGTTCTCACCGGACTTAAGTGAATGGCTGATAATTGAGGGGTATGGCAAAACATTTGGAAGAAAAGCTTTAAGTATGAAAGAAAGAGAACTCAGCATAGTTTCAATTCTTACCGCCTTAAATTTTAAGGATCAGCTTATCTCTCATTTTATCGGAGCATTAAGATGCGGAAACACAGTTGATGATATTAAAATTTCATTAAAAAATCTTAACCTAATTGGTGAAAATAATAAAGCAATTTGGGGTTTGAAGATTTTTAACAATCTTGACTTAAAATAAGCATATAACCTGCCTCACTTTATTTATATTGATAAACTGATTTTCCTAACAAAGTTCTTTAAGTGAATCCCTATATTTTGTTTAATAGCTTGACTTTATAGAAAATCAAAGACTATATTTGAGCGACTTGAGATTTAAATTTTGTTGAAAAAAGCAAGATTGAGTAAAACTCATTGGTTTACTGGAACAATCTCTACTGGTATAACGTCTTTTAATCAGAAAAATCTTGCAATTTTTCCAGTTTACCTATTAAATAGATTATTCTCTAAGTATTTAATAAGACCAGAATTATCCGGATTTAAGATGATCAAAAAACTAATAGCCCTTCAATTAATTATCATTCCATTTTTCATTTTCCCTCAAACCATATCTCAAAAATATAACGAAGCTATGGTTGCATATACCGCAGAACAATTTGCCCAGGCAAACCGCTTATTCGAGGAATTCTTTAAAGACTATAAACTTACAGATGAATTGCATGCATCTGCAAAATATTACTCAGCCGATGCTCTGTTAAAACTCGGAAGAAAAAATGAAGCTGCAATTGGATTTGAATATCTGGTCTCAAATTTTATATGGACAAATTTCAGATATAAAGCACTTTATAATCTTGGTTTGATTTATTACGATTCACAAAAGTATGAATTATCCAGGGCACGACTTCGTCAGTTATTAAATGAATATCCTGAAACTGAATTTACCGGCTCGGCATTGTATTGGATTGGTGAATCCTACTCAGAACAAAATAAATTACCTGAAGCCATAAGGTTCTTGGAGGATGCAGTTGCTGATAAGCGAAATAATAAATTTGCTGATTATTCAATTTATACTTTAGCTACTGTTTATGAGAAAGTTGGCGACTATGAAAGTGCTGTACGAAATTACGACAGATTATTAACTGAATATCGAAATAGCCCTCTAGCTGTTTCTGCTCAAATAAGAATTGGCATTTGTTACTTTAAACTTAAAGATTACCATTCTTCAATCCTTGAACTAAAAAATCCTAATTTATCAAACTTGCCCGAGGACCTTTACTCCGAAAGTTTATATCTTCTAGCTTTATCTAATTATCGTGTTCAACAATATGCAGATGCTGAAAAAAGTTATAGTGAAATAATTGAACGATTTCCTAATTCTAAACTTTTCAGAGATGCTCAGTATGGATTGGCCTGGACTTTTTTCCAGCAGAAAAAATATAGTGATGCTTTCAGAGTATTTGATTTCTTATCAAATGGAAGGGATTCTATTGCAGTAAAATCTTTTTACTGGAAAGGTGAAAGTAAAAGATATGCAGGTCAGAACCGTGAAGCTTTTGAAATATACAGGCAGTTTCTGGAAAAATATCCTGGTCATTACCTGCAAGATGAAGTACAGTATCAAATAGGAGCGCTTTATTTTAATAATAAAAATAACGATTTAGCTTCAAGATATTTAATAACGTCAAGCGGAGCTCAGGATATTAATGTAAGGGCAAAATCTCTAACCTTGCTTGGTGAAATTGAGTTATCAAAAAATCAATACGCTGCTGCAAGAAATTACTTTGAGCCTGCATTAAGAATTTCGGAAGATAATCATGATATCAGGCAAAGAGCATTGTTCGGTTTGGGAATTTCATTATTTAACCTTAATGAATTCAAGCAAGCCCGGGAAACTTTACTCCGCATCGATTCTGGAAATACGGGAGTTGAAATACAAAAACTGAATTTCTTTTTAGGTGAAAGTTATTTTGCTGATGGTAATTATTCAGAGGCAATTAAAAGATACAATAATTCTATTGGGGATGATGAATCGATAAATCTTCAGTCGCTCTATGGTAAAGCATATAGTTACTTTAATTCTGGTGATTATCAGAATGCAGCACTTCAATTTGCCGATTTTGTAAAACGCTATCCGCGAAACAGCCGAACACTTGATGCACGTCTCCGCTTAGCCGATAGTTATTATGGAAGTAAAAATTTTGCAATGGCCAGTAATATTTATCGTGATCTATTCCAGGGCGGAAGCTCAGAGGTCAGCACTCCATATGTAAATTATCAGTATGCACAGGCATTATATAAATCTGGCAGAGTGAATGAAGCAATTACAGAGTTTACACAGTTGCAAAATAAATATCCTAACTCAGAATACGCTGAAGGTTCCCTATTTACAATTGCCTGGATATATTTTCAGCAGGGAAATTTTAATGAATCTATAAACAGATACAAACTGCTGCAATCCAAATACCCGAAAACTAGTCTTGACCCGATAATAAGTTATTCTATTGGTGACGCCTATTTCAACTTAGCCAAGTATGATTCTGCAATTTCATACTACCAGAACGTTATTACAAATTATCCTGGTTCTAACTATATTTTTGATGCAGTAAACGGAATACAGTTCAGTTATGTGGCTATGGATACACCTGAAAGAGCAGTTTCATTTATTGATGAGTTTACAACGCGTAACCCTAACTTTAAAAATGCCGATCAGATTTTCTTTAAAAAGGGTGAAATCCAATACGGACTTCGTCAATACGACAATTCACAAAAGAGCTACAGAG
>DATHSU010000023.1:0-3264 GCA_035463895.1 Ignavibacteriaceae bacterium
GCCAGGTTTTACACAACCACTTCTTTATGAAAAAATAAAATCTCATCCATCAGTAAAAAAAATATACTCTGCAAAACTGAAGAGTGAAAAAATCATAACTGATAGCGAACTGGAAAAATATCAGAATGAATATGAAGCATTATTAAGTAAAGCATTTGAGAATATAAAAAGAAAGAGTGCTGCTTTTTCCACTGATTTGCCATTAGCGGTATCTAGAAAAGAAGCAACCAGGACATCTAAGGTAGAAGATACATTTATTACTAAAGAAACTTTAAAGCAAATAGTTACAACTATTACAACAATTCCGCAATCCTTTAAAGGTCATCCTAAACTACAAAAGTTTTTAGAAAAACGGCGTAAACTTCTTGATGACTCCGAACAAGCAGATTGGGCATTGGCAGAATCAATAGCCTTCGGTAGTCTGCTCATAGAAGGTACACCAGTCCGTTTGAGCGGGCAGGATAGTGTTAGAGGTACTTTCAGTCAACGTCATCTTGCATTAACTGATATAACTAATGGTAATGAATATTATCCATTAAATCATCTTACCAACGAGCAGGCACAGTTAGAAGCCTTGGATAGTTCACTTTCAGAAGCAGCAGTATTAGGATTTGAATATGGCTACAGCACTGCTGATCCATTAGCTCTTGTAATATGGGAAGCTCAGTTCGGTGATTTTGCAAATGGTGCTCAGATAATTATTGATAATTTTATAGTTGCCTCATACGAAAAGTGGAAAGTGCCTAATGGTGTTGTACTTTTACTTCCGCATGGCTTTGAAGGACAAGGTCCTGAACATTCAAGTGCAAGATTAGAAAGGTTTTTAATTTTGTGTGCTGAGGACAATATGTATGTTACAAATGTTACAACTCCTGCACAGTACTTTCATTTGCTTAGGAGGCATATGAAACATGGAATACATAAACCTCTGGTTTTAATGGCTCCTAAAAGTCTTCTGCGTTCGCCGGAGGCAAAATCCCCAAAAGACGAATTCTTATCCGGCTCCTTTAAAGAAATATTAGATGATACTACTATTAAGAATAAGTCGAAGATAAAAAAACTTATTTTTACCAGCGGCAAAGTTTATTATGATCTTAAAAAATTCAGAGACAAGAATAGTATTGAAAATACTGCAATAATCCGGATCGAACAATTTTATCCTTTCAAATCAGATGCTTTAAAGAATATTATTTCATCCTACAATAAGTTTGATGAAGCTGTATGGGTTCAGGAAGAACCAAAAAATATGGGTGCCTGGAATTTTCTTTCATTAAGATTAATTGATATTCTTTATGGAAAAAAATTGAGTTATAGCGGCAGACCTGAAAGTGCCAGTCCTGCTGTTGGATCCGCACGAATTTCGGATCAACAGCAGATAGAATTGGTTAGCAACGCATTTAAAATTTAATTAATTCCATTACCGCTCGTGAGCTGACTGTAAAGAAAGAGTACTGCTTAGATTAAATATTTTTACTTTAGTCAGGAGCTTATAGCTGGCATTACGTTCAGATTTTGAGATAAACTTGGTTTTTGTCGTATTTTGAAACAATTCGGAATATAAATAATGATAAAAACTAATAATTTTGATGGCATATTTATTGGGATAATAATTAAACTATTTCATTTTTGAGGGCACTACTATGCAAGATTTTGAAAGAAAAGTCTTTGACGGATATCTTGTTGAGATCGTCAATATCACCAGGGCAACAGCTAAAGAAGCAAAAGAATTTAAACAAATTCTGGATGAGGATATCCTATATGGTCACCATAATTTGATAATTGATTTAAGTAAATGTGAATTTATGGATTCAACATTTATTGGTGTTATGGTAGTAACCTATAAGAAATTACGCGGCCGTGGTGGAATAATGAAACTAATTAAACCAGGTCTTTTTGCAAATTCATTACTGAATTATACCGGAACCATCGAAATATTTGAAACGTATGAAACACTGGAAGAAGCAGTACAGAGTTTCAGAAAACAACAGGATCCCTTCCTTAAAAAGATATATTCTCTTCTATAGGTGTTGAGCTAAATTGAAATAAAGAAAAAGCTTTTTTCCAATATCGATTGGTTCAGCACTTTAAGTGTAATTCCGTTCTACCACCTTATGTTAAATAAATTGTAATTATCAAATATCTTATACAATCCTTTAACAATGGCTAATAAAAATCACATAAGATCATATTGAAATTCTTATAATCCTAACATAGTTTTCAAATGAATTATTTATTTGTTATTTGCGGGCGTAACTCAGTTGGTAGAGTATTAGCTTCCCAAGCTGAGAGTCGCGGGTTCGAGTCCCGTCGCCCGCTCAAGCATAAAATCAGTTTGGTTTTATAAAAGAAAAATAACATATTTGTCCACCAATTTTTATGTAATTGGGCGCTTAGCTCAGTTGGTTCAGAGCATCTGCCTTACAAGCAGAGGGTCGGAGGTTCGACTCCTTCAGCGCCCACATTAGTTAAACCTTGCCTTTCTTAATAAGCAAGGTTTTTTTTCTAGAGAGTCGGAGGTTCTTCCGTCAGGAATACCTTTGGTAGATTCCTTGAGCGCCAACATTTTGATCCCACTCTTATTGGATTTTTCATTAAGCATCTCGTTTTCATAATAAAGTTTTTTTCTTAGGAACTAAACTAAATTGGGTATACGTATTATCTTGATGACAGACTTGTCAGTAAGAATAACAACAGAAATAATTTCACATTCCTTGTATCTTTAAATAGTTTCTTGCTAATTTGTAATAATACAATATGATTTTTAAGTATTTTGACTAAAATAAAATCTATCTCGCAAATAACCCTTTCTGATTAATAACTAAATTCAGGTGAGTTGCAATGAAACAGATTTCCATACTTTTTCTTCTAGTTTTTATATTTTTATCAAATTATTCTATTGCGCAGGAAGAAAGATTTGTACCTGGCGAAATCATGGTGCAGCTCTCCGCCAATGATAAAATTTCCAATGTTACAGAAAGCTTTTCTGCTATTGGATTGGAAGCCAAACAATTACTTTCCGAACATATGAATATCTGGCTGCTCGGTTACGATCAAACAAAAATTTCAGATGATGATATCCTTTTTACTGTTAGGTTACATCCGGAAGTTAAAATTGTTCAGTTCAATCATTATGTTCAACTGCGTGAAGCCATTGAGGAAAAAATTAAAAACCTTGAAGCCTGGTTTAAACTTAATAACGATGCAATACCTAACGATCCGAGATTCAACGAACAATGGGCTTTACAGAATACTGGTCAAAGTGGA
>DATHSU010000024.1:0-16638 GCA_035463895.1 Ignavibacteriaceae bacterium
CGTTTGCTTCCCAGTCCTTCTGCGGCTCTAAACGAATACGAGCACCGTTAGCTCCACCACGCATATCAGAACCACGGAAAGTAGATGCAGCAGACCACGCAGTATAAACCAGCTCGGATATTGACAGTCCTGAAGCTAAAATCTTAGCTTTAAGATCTGCAATATCTTTTAAATCGATAAGCTTATGATCAACTGCAGGTATGGGATCCTGCCAGATTAAATCTTCTTTTGGAACTTCAGGGCCGAGGTAACGAACCTTTGGTCCCATATCGCGATGAGTAAGTTTAAACCAAGCTCTTGCAAAAGCATCAGCAAAAGCTTTTGGATCTTTGTGGAATTTGCGTGAAATAGGTTCATAAATCGGATCGAATCTTAAAGATAAATCAGCAGTTGTCATAGTTGGAGGATGTTTTTTTGATGGATCGTGAGCATCCGGAATCATATGTTCTGGCTTAACGTCTTTTGCCTGCCATTGCCATGCACCGGCAGGACTTTTAACTTTTTCCCACTCATAACCGAAAAGCATATCGAAATAACCCATATCCCACTTTGTTGGGTTTGGCTTCCATGCACCTTCCAGTCCGCTTGTAGTGGTATGAGCACCTTTGCCTGTTTTAAATTTATTGATCCAACCAAAACCCTGCTCTTCAATAGGAGCACCTTCCGGTTCAGGACCAACTAAATTTGGATCACCTGCGCCGTGCATTTTACCAAATGTGTGTCCACCTGCTGTGAGTGCAACAGTTTCTTCGTCATTCATAGCCATACGTTTAAATGTTTCCCGAACATCACGACCCGAAGCTATTGGATCGGGATTTCCGTCAGGGCCTTCAGGGTTTACATAGATAAGACCCATCTGAACAGCCGCAAGAGGGTTTTCAAGTTCCCGTTCACCGGAGTAACGACTTATTGTTTTATCACTCGTTGCCAACCACTCTTTTTCAGCACCCCAATATATGTCCTCTTCGGGCTGGTATATATCCTCACGTCCTCCGCCGAATCCAAATGTTTTGAAACCCATTGATTCCATTGCGCAATTGCCAGCTAAGATCAGTAGGTCAGCCCAGGAAATTTTATTCCCGTATTTCTGTTTGATCGGCCAGAGCAGACGGCGTGCTTTATCTAGGTTTCCATTATCAGGCCAACTGTTTACAGGTGCAAAACGCTGATTACCGGTGCCGCCGCCGCCGCGTCCGTCAGCAGTACGGTAAGTACCGGCACTATGCCAGGTCATACGTATAAACAGACCGCCATAATGACCCCAGTCAGCAGGCCACCAATCTTGCGAGTTGGTCATTAGCGCATATAGATCTTTTTTCAGGGCAGGCAGATCAAGCTTGTTAAATTCTTTTGCATAGTTGAAATCCGGATCCATTGGGTTGGAAACCGGAGCGTGCTGGTGAAGTATGCCAAGATTTAATTGATTTGGCCACCAGTCTTTATTAGATGTGCCTCTACCCGCAGTGTGGCTGTGAGCGCCATGCGGAACGGGGCACTTGCTTTCATTACTCATATTATTTCTCCTGATTGTTTTAAGATTAATAAATTATTCAATTATTTTTTTTGTTGTTAAAAGCACCAATTATCTGAAGCTTAATATCTTTTACTTTAAAATTGGGAATTTTCTTTTTCTTAAAATATTCTTCGAGCATCTCATTTAGAGTCTCATCAAAAAAATCTTCTATTCGTTCGGATTTCTCACAATACAAATGATGATGTTTATCAAGTATAGCATCATACCTCATTACGTCTTTATCTGTCTTTACTTTTTTGACCAACCCTTTTTCAACAAATGTCTCCAGGGTTTTATAAATCGTACCAACTGCAATGTTCGGGTGATTCTTTACTACGTATTCCTTGATTTTATCAGCGGTGGGATGATCTTTAAGACTGGTTAATGCTTCCAGAACAGCAATCCTTTGAGGAGTAACCTTTAGGTTGTTGTTCTTTAGTTCGATTCCGATATTTCCTTTTTTCACTGGTAAATGTTATTAGATAAGAATTATTCTCAACAAAGATAAATGTTTATTTACAAGATATCAAGACTTGTTTATTAAACTTATCTAACCTGGTTGCATCAACCAACTTGCGCTTGATAGTAAAGAAAATAAAATCACTTGGTCTTAGTTTGTTTGATAGACGAGTTTAGTTTCAAAATTGGTTTCAATTTGCTATTATTGTAGAGAATAACAATTGACAGAATATTTGGTGAAAAAAACAACGGAATTATAAAAACTTTTTTAAAAGGGAAAAAAATTAAAAAGAATTAAATAGTATGAAAACAATACTCGAACATGATGAACGAATAGCAAAAATGACATTTGCATCAGTCTATCCACATTACGTAACAAAAGTTGAGAAGAAGGGGCGAACAAAAGCGGAACTGCATCAAGTTATTAATTGGCTGACCGGTTTTGATGAAAAACAGCTGAAAAATCTAATTGATGAAAAAGTAACTTTTGAAACGTTCTTCAAGAGAGCAAAATTGAATCCGAATGCTCACCTGATTACAGGTTTAATTTGTGGATATCGGATAGAAGAAATAGAAACTCCTTTAACAAAACAAGCAAGGTATTTAGACAAGCTCGTGGATGAGCTGGCTAAAGGCCGTAAGATGGAGAAGATTTTAAGGAAGTAAAAGAATCATATTATTTATACGAAAACATGAAAGGGAAGCTAAGATGAAGTCCACCATACTTATTTTATTTGTGTGCATAATTATTATAACCTGCCCGACAATTATAACAGGTCAAAATCAAGTTGCAGAAAAAGAAAGTAAGCCTGGCGGCAATCAGCAAATAATAACATCACTTACATTTCAAAAAGAAGATGCCGAGCAAGCAATGAACTTTTATATAAGTTTATTCGACAATTCCAGGATTATAAAGATTCAACGCTGGGGGAAAGAAGGTCCCGGCAAAGAAGGCACAATTATGCAGGCTACATTTGAGTTGAACGGTCAGAAATTTATGTGCAGTGACAGTCCACCTGCGCATAACTGGGATTTCACACCCGCCGTTTCAAATTTTGTTGAATGTAAAAATGAAAAAGAACTTGAAAGACTTTTTGCAAGATTATCTGAAGGCGGAGCAGTGGCAATGCCATTAGACAACTATGGGTTCAGTCAAAAATTTGGCTGGATCGTCGACCGGTTTGGTGTTTCGTGGCAATTGAATTTACAATAACCACTTCAAAATCAAAAGTGTGGCGACAAAAAAGACAAAAAGAACTTGCAAATATAGACATACTTTCTATAAAAGTACCGATTGTCCGACTTGTGAAAAACTAAAAGAACCTGCATCAGGTTTTTTGGCGCAATTAAGTAATCCCTCAAGAAATGCCTCGCTCCACTACGGAATAGATACCATTCAAAAACTATCCTCATACACAGAAAAGGAAATATTAAAAATACACGGAATAGGAAAAGCTTCATTACCGACATTTAAAAAAGCTCTTGAAGAGCAAGGACTGGGATTCAAACAAAATGAATGAAATAAAAGAAAAGCCGACCGTATAACAGTGTATATGACTTATGGCAAGGAAACTGGTAAATTCAAGTTTTGGACTTTTAAGTAAGCTTGGTGTAAGCCGACAAGAAAGTGCTCCCAAAACCGCCACAAATCATATACGCAAACCGTTTTGCAATTAATCTTTATTTTGGTTTTCTATGATCTTACGAAGTTCAATTATCTCCGATTTCAGTTCCTCAATTTCCTTCGATCCGGCAATCGGAGCATCTTTTTCTTCTGCATCCCGACCGATAAAATAGGTGGCAAAAGTCGCAGTGACGTAACCAAAAATGCTATAACCGAAAATGGCAATTAAAAAAGCTAAACTGCGGCCTTCAGGCGTGATCGGATTAAATTCGTTACCAGAAGTTATCACCCGCATTGCTGTCCACCAAAGCGCTAGCCCATAACTGGTAAAGCCGGGGTTCGGATTTTCCAAAGCATACATACCGGCGGCTCCTGCAAAGATAACAATCATAGTAATAATCATTACATAGCCTAAGGCACGGCGTTTCATTGTTTTGCCCAAACTTCGCATGCTTCTGTTGAACGACGATACGATCCGAACAAGCTTTATCCCCCGAAGCCCGCGTAAAATTCTAAAAAATCGGAAAACCCGAAATACACGTAATGCGGGAACAAACAATGAAATAACTATAAACCAATTTTTTCTGAGGAAGATGAGTTTTTCCGTAGCGAGTGAAAACTTAATCAGAAAATCAATTATAAATATTCCCCAGATGCCGATACTTATATATTCAAGAATCTTGTTTATTCCCCAGACCAACTCAAACACAAGAAGAACAAGCCAAACAAATCCTAAAAAAATCATCGGCCCTTCAAGAATTCGTTCTACAGATTCAAGCAGCTTTTCTCGTTCGTTTATATTTTTGCTTTTCATACTTTTAGGTTTTCTAATATAAGAAAAAACTCCGGAAATTTTAACTAACGTTATCCAGGCAAGATTTTCTTTCAGCTTACTTATCAGGCACTAACCGATATCGATATCGTTAAACCTCACCGGCTTGAGTTCATATACTAATTTATTTATTTTTATTGAAAGAATAATTGAGCAAACATTCAGATTATTTTGCTGTTGCGAGATTAATCTTTCTTGAAGTTATTGCATAATATTATATGAAGAATTGTGTTAGCGGTCAGGCAGAAAAATCTTAATTCGATAAAACATGAATGATACAACAGCAAAGAATTTTTTATATAAGACAATAAGAACCTATAATCTATTACTTTCAATAATCCCGTCAATCGCTTTTTACAGAGCAACTGTACAACCGGATTACACATGGGGGCTGCTTGTCTTTCATGGCAAGGGAATGTCTTCTGAGTATTGGTATTTGCTCTTGTTTATACTTTTCTCCTGGATGACCTTTTTTCTTGAAACCTGGTATAAAAGAAAGTGGTATTATGCTTTACCAATACTCTTGTTTTCATCTGTAACAGCGGTACTGCTTTATGGTTATTTATCACTAAATGAAATGGTTTTTCAAGGCGATGTTTGGAAATTTAATTTTGAATTAGGTTTTACATTTGTTTTAATCTCAGCCATTTTATTGTTTATGCTGATAGTGTGGACAATTTTAGACTTGAAGAAGTTTGAAGAATCAACTTTAGAATTTTCAAGATTAGACAAAATAAAACTATTATCCGGGCTATCAATAAGCATCATAATTTTTCTGCTTTTTGCGCAGGGGAGCGGTGGTGTTCATACAACAACAGATGGTATTGCTGTAGGATTAACCGTGATTCAGGCCTTGTTTCTGGCAAGTATTATTGACAAAACGGGAAATAAAAACAAGCATGAACAAAGCCCGAACCACTAACAGCAGTTTGCTGCAAGCGGCAGTGACGTGGTTGATTGAATGGCAGTGCTTCTATGAAACAGTTGTGCAAAAACAAACAGTGGTAATTCTAAAAAACCTTGGAGCTGAAAACCCGACGTATCGCCAAGCCGATAAACGTTAGTAGTAATTAACAATTAAGAATGACTCGAAAAACAATATCACATTCTATAATCGTCATTTTGACCTTCTTAGTTGCATTATACGGCAATC
This sequence comes from Ignavibacteriaceae bacterium, assembly GCA_035463895.1. Lineage (GTDB taxonomy): Bacteria > Bacteroidota > Ignavibacteria > Ignavibacteriales > Ignavibacteriaceae > JAGXRK01. The sequence goes on from DATHSU010000024.1 coordinate 5,582, forward strand.
GGGTATTATCAATTTATATAAACATTTCATTCCCTACTGATTATTTTAAAATAACCTACTTCTATCTATGGTGGATAATACCTGCAATACTTATTACGGGAAAACTATATGGATTCAGAAATGTTTTCAGAACTGTTGGGCTTGAAAAAGGATTCTTTATTGGATTTTTATTTGCACTCATTACGGTATCACCTATGTTGATAAGTTCAGCACTAATTGGACAAATAGGAGAAGATTTGAAGTTGTTAAAACTTTTGCGCACAACTTTATTTGCAGGATTTATGGAAGAGTATCTTTTCAGGGGTTTCTTGTTTGGTCTATTGTTCAGGAAATTAGGCTGGGGATTTATTCCGGCATCACTATTTGGAGCAGTTATTTTCGGACTTGGACATATTTATCAAGGATCAACATTTCTTGAAACGACAGGAGTCTTCTTTATAACAGCTCTTGGTGCGGGCTGGTTTGCCTGGTTATACATTGAATGGAATAATAACTTATGGGTACCTGTCTTCCTTCACATCCTGATGAATCTTTCCTGGACATTATTTGAAGTAAGCGATAATGCTTTGGGTGGGTTTTATACGAATCTGTTTAGAATAACAACTATTGCTTTAACAATAATTACAACTATTTTTTGCAATAAGAAAAACGGTTTAAAAATAAACAGGAATAATTTAATCGTAAATGTGAAGAACATCTAAAAAAGTGTACGTGATAATAATGGATCTACGCCACGGGGAAAACGTTATCTGCCAAACCGGTTGTTAATTAAAAACAAAAAACGGACAACGAATTTCCTCACTGTCCGTTAATTAAATTAAATAATTTCGGAATATTCTAACTACATCTCATCTATTATCTTATTAAAAGTTTCACTAGGACGCATAACATCAGAAGCTTTCTTATCATCCGGCATAAAGTAACCGCCGATATCAACTGGTTTTCCCTGTACTACAATTAAGTCATTAAGGATTTTTTCTTCGTTAGCGGAAAGTTCTCTGTAAATTTTTTCAAAACGAGATTTTAATTCGGCATCATCATTTTGATTTGCTAATGCTTCTGCCCAATACATAGCCAGATAGAAAGAACTTCCCCTGTTATCAATTTCACCTGCTTTTCGCGATGGCATTCTGCCGTTTTCAAGATACTTAAGTATAGCTTTGTCAAGGGTTTCAGCTAAAAGTTTTACTTTTGCATTGCCTGTTTTTTCAGCAGCCATTTCCAAAGAAGGAACGAGTGCACAGTACTCACCAAGTGAATCCCACCGGATGTGATTCTCCTTAAGCAATTGCTGAACGTGCTTTGGCGCAGAACCGCCCGCACCTGTTTCAAACAATCCGCCGCCCTTGAGCAAAGGAATGATTGAAAGCATTCTTGCACTTGTACCTAATTCGAGAATCGGGAACAGATCTGTTAAATAATCTCTCAGAACATTTCCTGTTACTGAAATTGTATCCAATCCTTTTCTTGTTCTCTCGAGAGTATATTTCATTGCATCCACGGGTTTGAGGATTTTTATTTCAAGGCCGGTTGTGTCGTGTTCAGATAAATACTTTTTAACCTTCGCAATTATTTCTCCGTCATGTGCTCTGTTTTCATCCAACCAGAATATTGCCGGTGATAAAGATGCCCTTGCTCTGTTGACTGCAAGCTTAACCCAATCTTTTATAGCTTCATCTTTTGTCTGGCACATTCTGAATATGTCACCACTATTAACCTGCTGTTCGAGTAAAGTTTTTCCTTCAGAGTTTACAACACGAATAACACCATTGCTTTGAGCTTCGAATGTTTTATCGTGCGAGCCGTACTCTTCAGCTTTCTTTGCCATCAATCCTACATTTGACACAGCTCCCATTGTTGAGGGATCAAACTGACCTTTCTCTTTTGCATCTTCCAAAATGGTTTTATACATAGTCGCGTAGCTGCGGTCAGGAATCATAGCAATACAATCCTGAAGCTCATCTTTTTTATTCCACATTTTCCCACCGTCACGCACAACATTCGGCATTGAGGCATCAACAATAATATCATTAGGAACATGCAGATTTGTCTTACCGATTCTTGAATCAACCATAGCAAGCTTAGGTTGATGTTCATAAACTTTATTTATATCATCTTCAATTTCTTTTCTCTTGGCATCGGGAAGTTTTTTCAGCTTCTCAAGAACATCCATCAATCCGTTATTAACATTTGCACCGATTTGTTTCAAAGTATCTGCATGCTTTTCAAGAGCATCTTTATAGTAAACTGAAACAGCGTAACCAAACATTATCGGATCGGATATTTTCATCATCGTTGCTTTAAGATGAAGTGAAAGAAGAACGCCATCTTTCTTTGCTTCTTCGATCTGCTCAGCGTAGAATTTTCTGAGTTCTTTAACATTCATTACTGCGGCATCAATTACTTCCCTATTCAGAAGTTTCAGGTTTTCTTTTAAAGTTGTGGCGTTTCCTTTTGCATCAACGAATTCAATTTTTACAACATCATCCTTGTCCATAGCCATTGACTTTTCAGATCCGTAAAAATCTTTTTGCTTCATATGAGCAACGCGGCATTTTGATCCCGATTCAGGCCAGGGCTTCATCATTTTGTGGGGATGTTTCTGCGCAAACTTTTTAACAGAAGCTGCTGCCCGCCGATCTGAATTACCTTCTCTAAGAACAGGATTTACAGCAGAGCCAAGAACTTTAGCAAATCTTTCTTTTAATTTTTTCTCTTCATCAGTTTTTGGTTCTTCAGGGTAATCAGGAATTTTATATCCTTTTTCCTGCAGTTCTTTTATAGCTGCTTTAAGCTGTGGGATTGAAGCGCTGATGTTTGGAAGCTTGATAATATTTGCATTTGAGTCTTGAGTCAATTCACCAAGTTCTGCCAGGTAATCCGGGATTTTTTGCTCTTCTGTCAGATTATCCGGAAAGTTAGCAGTTATTCTTCCGGCAAGCGAAATGTCTTTTTCTACAAACTCAATTCCTGTTCCTTTGGTATATGATTGAAGAATTGGCAGTAAACAATAACTTGCCAGGGCTGGGGCTTCATCAATTTTTGACCAGTTAATTTTTAAACTCATTTAGTGTTTCCAGTTTATTTTTCGGAAAATATTTTTAATTAGTTGTTAAAATACTCAATTGTTGATAATTATTGAAGAATTATTGAATAACACCCGGACAGACCCTTTAATTGAATTGCAACTTTTTTGTTTATGCAAGTGTTCTTGAATATTATGAAAATAATTTTATTCTTTATTTTAACAACATCTATGATTACCGGACAAGAAAATCAGTTGAATGAAATCCTTCTTAACTCATCAATCATGAAAGATGAAAACAAATGGCGCACTGTTAACGATGATGTGATGGGGGGATTAAGTTCATCAAAAGCGATAGTTAAAGATGACAAAATAGTGTTTTCCGGAAATGTTTCATTAGAAAATAACGGTGGATTTGCATCACTAAGAAGTCCGGTTAAAGATTACAACTTTAAAGAGTACTACGGAATAGAAATAAGAATAAAGGGAGATGGCAAGCGTTACAGCATTTCTATGAAGGAAACCACTTACTTTACGGGCTTATTTTATACTTCCACATTCGAGACAAAAAAAGATGAATGGATAACAGTGAAAATTCCTTTTGATAAGTTTAGGTCTTACTACTTTGGAAGGGAAGTCAACTCAAAGAAAAAAATCCCACTAAACAATATTAAAGAAATATCGTTGCTGATCGGAGACAAGCAGCAAGGAAGGTTTAAAGCAGAAATAGAATATCTCGGACTATATTAACATTTTGTATTAAATTAAATAAAACTTTTCAACATATTAATTCAAAGGACATAAAATGGACATTTTAAATACAATTCAATCAGGCCTTGGCGGCGAAAAGAAAAATGATTTGCTGACAGGTATTTCAGAAATTCTGGGTGGACAAGGTGGCTTGCAAAATCTTATTAGTCAGTTTGATGCCAAAGGATTGGGAGATATAATCGGCTCATGGGTTGGAACCGGACAAAACAAATCAATATCTTCTGAACAAATTCAAAGTGTTCTCGGTTCCGATGCATTAAGCGGTATTGCATCTAAACTTGGAATAAATGTTAATGATCTGTCCGGACAGCTTTCAAATCTTCTACCCGGTGTTGTCGATAAACTTACACCTGAGGGCAAAGTACCCGAAGGCGATATTATGAGTCAGGCGTCTGATCTGCTCGGCGGATTGTTTGGTAAGAAATAAACATCTAATAATAATTTAACCTTAAGCCGTGGTAGAAATATCACGGCGGTTTCTTATTCATTAAAAATTAATAAGGAATTCTTATATGATAAAGAAAACATTTTACCTATCCTATTTGCAACTGTTTGGATCAGCATATCAGAATTTGTTAGAAATGAATTTTTAGTCAAATCCTATTGGATAGAGCATTATCAACTACTTGGACTTGTTTTTCCATCAGAGCCAATCAATGGTGCTGTTTGGGGATTATGGTCTATGCTTTTTGCAATTTCTATTTTTATAATTGCAAAAAAGTTTTCGCTGATAGAAACAGCTTTGCTTTCCTGGCTTGTTGGCTTTGTTTTGATGTGGGTTGTAATTGGTAATATGAATGTTCTGCCTTACGGAATTCTCATTTACGCAATCCCGTTAAGCTTGCTCGAAACATTTATTGCGGCGTATATAATTAAAAAACTATCCGAATACAATCAGATTGCTGATTCTTACTCTTAAATCTACTCCCTTCTTTTGATCTTAATGAAAAATGTTTTGTTTTTCTTCCGCTTACTCTTTTACGCCAAACTTTAAAGCCGCAGAGTTTTAGTTAACTGCTCAAATATTGCTGCTGTAAAAAATCCTGCATCAAACCAATTTTATTAGTACTCATATGGTACAACTCTTCTTATGGTGGTCTTCCCCCAATAGATTTAATAAAATCGTTTTATTTTTGTATTGTTGCTGGAAATAATAGGTCAGCGGCTTGCATTTAAAAACAAACTAACATCAAAATGAAAAAAATCTTCTTCCTCTGTACTTTACTTTTAATTCAGACAATCTCTTCACAGCACTTATTTGAAGATGAGCCGGTCGTTCGTGTTAGGGTAATGAATTCAACCGCCACTATAAAAATTAATTTCATTGATGAGTGGACTCTTAGAAGCAATGAAACCCAAAAGACTTTTTCACAGGAAAATGATGAAGTTACCTTCACAATAAAAAACGGAAAAATTCTCATTAATGATTTAAGCGGTGAAACGATTCTTTCCGAAAAATATCTCACGTTATCGGGAAATGAAAATAATGCAGCGCTGAAAATTAAAGATGTCCCCTACGGCGTCGGCTGGTGGTGGGAAGGGGTAGAAGATAAAATTTATGAAGCGGAAATATCTTTTTATGTTACAGCTGAAGAAATATTTGAAGTAGTAATTGCTTTACCGCTGGAAGAGTATCTTAAGGGAGTTGTTCCTTATGAGATTGGAGGAGATGCACCGCTCGAAGCTGTTAAAGCACAGGCAGTAGCAGCACGCTCCGAAGCACTAACTGCGATGCAGTCCAAAGTTTACAGTGGTGAACATTATGATCTTACTTCTGATGTTGAATGCCAGGTATATGGAGGCAATGAAAGACGAACTGAAATCTCTGACCATGCAGTTATTGAAACAAGAGGATTGGTTTTATTCGAAAACAACATTCCAATAAGTGCTTACTATGCATCAAACTGCGGAGGACATTCTGAACTTATACAAAATGTTTGGTTTGACAGATTTATATGGGATTCTTATGCCGTATCAGATTTTGATTGGGAGGAATCTCATTTAATTGATTTAAGTAATGATAAAAATTTTCTGGAGTGGATTTTATCGAGCCCTCAGTCATATTGCAATCCGGATATCTTTACGGATCTGCCGCAATGGAGTAAAAATAATTTCAGATGGCAAAGAGAATTTTCAACTGACGAAATTAGTATAATGACATCAGGCGGAAATGATAAGGGGAAACTGCTGGAAATTAAAAGTCTAAATCGTGGTACATCCGGGAGGATATATAAAGCGGAATTCTTTTTTGAAAGAGATACTTTAGTGGTTAAGGGAGAACTTAACATCAGGCAGATGTTTACTCCACCATTAAGAAGCTCTGCCTTTATTGTTGATAAAACGGAGGAAGGAATTTTGATTCAGGGTGCTGGCTGGGGTCACGGTGTCGGAATGTGTCAATCAGGTGCGGTTACAATGGCAAACCTTGGTAAAACTTTTGATGTAATATTAAGGCACTACTATAAAAAAGCAGAGTTAATGAAAATTTATTAATATAAAATTTTATTTAATTAGTAAAATACTCGAGAAAACATTACAAGGGAGACATCCTTTTTTCTATTGGCTGCTGCTCTTAAATCTAGTCACTTCTTTTAAACGTAATGAAAGGTGTTTTGTTTTTCTTCCGCTCACTCTTTTGCGCCACATCTTAAAGCTTGAGGGCTTCACTTCATTTCTCATAATTTCAGAATATCATTTTCTTTCAATCCAAATTGAAATTCAATTGCTTCAAATGAAGTACGGTCTTCCCACGCCATTTCGATTATTCTGGATATGTCTGATGGTGATAAGTTTTCATAGTAATAAGAACCAACTTTAAGTATTGTTAGTTGCATTTGGGCTGAAGTCCTGCCAGGAGTTCTACTAATTTATCAGTTCAGATTATTTTGATTTATCTAAAAATAGCCCCGACTTTTGGTATAGCCATTCCTTTGGAACAAGTCGGGGAGAGATTATAACCAATATAATTCCGGGCTTCAGCCCAATCGGGTTAATGTTTGGGCTAAAGTCCATTTTATGGGTGGGCATTTTAATACTCCAGCATAAATGCCGGAGCTATTGATCAATTAAAACAAGGAACGATTCCACTAAGCTTTTTGTTATAATTTCATACAATAACACAAGAAAAAGAGGATAAAATGAAGGATAAAGTAATAATAGTAACAGGTGCTAATAAAGGTATCGGTAAAGAAGCTGCGAAACAGATTGCTAAACTTGGTGCAAAAGTTTATATGGCTTGCCGATCTCTCGATTCTGCAAATCAGGCAAGAGAAGAAATTGTTAATGAAACAGGAAATCAGAATGTTTATGTAAAACATCTCGACCTTGCTTCTGTTGAATCAGTAAGAAGTTTTGCAGAGCAGTTCAAAAAAGAAGAATTAAAGCTTGATGTGTTAATTAACAATGCCGGTCTTTGGACAAAAACAAAAAAGTTAAGCGACATAAATGTTGAGCAGACTTTTACGGTTAATGTTCTTGGCCATCAGCTTTTGACACAATTGCTTCTTGATGAGTTGAAAAATGCTTCGCCATCAAGAATAATTAATGTTGCCTCTCATTTTGCAGGCGGACTTGATATTGATGACATCAACTTTGATAAAAGAAATTACAATGAAACTCTTGCTTACAAGCAGACAAAGCAGGCAAACAGAATGCTGACCCGCGAATGGGCAAGAAGATTAGAAAAAGAAAATATCTCTGTTTATTCATTAACCCCCGGATTCATTCCGGATACTGAACTTTTCAGAGAACAAAACATAGCCGGAAAACTTCTTCTTAAAATGTTTGCTTTAATTGAAGGAAGAACCATTCCGGAAGGTGCAGATACAATAGTGTGGCTTGCCTCTTCAGATAAGATTACAGGAAGCAATGGTGGTTTTTTTAATCAGAGAAAAGAAGAAAAATGTAAATTCAATAATCCAGAAGAAGAAAAAAGACTTTGGGATAAGTGCGAGGAATATCTTTCGGTTTCAAGAAATATTTTTGATAATATGGTGCACCATATATGAAATTCTCTGTGGCTCTTTGTGCCTCCTTCGTGGAACTCTGTGTAACAAAATTCTTTCACGAAGAAACACGGAGAACCACTGAGTTACACAAAGTCCAAAAACATGAGCTAATATGAAAGTTGGAATTATCGGAAGCGGAATGGTTGGCGCAACATCCGCTTATGCAATTATGATGCGCAAAGCTGCAAGTGATATTGTGTTGATTGATGCTAATCAAAAGCGTGCAATTGCAGAAGCTCAGGACATAACACACGCAGTTCCTTTTGCCGCAGCAACAGACATTTTTGCTGGAAGTTACGATGACCTGAAAGATGCGAAGGTTGTTGTCATCGCTGCAGGTGCAAATCAGAAACCCGGCGAAACAAGATTATTGCTGATGGAAAAGAATGCTTCAATAATGAAAGACATTATTTCTCATACAGCGGAAGTAAATCCAAATGTAATTTTTCTTGTTGCCACAAATCCTGTTGATATAATCACCCACATTTGCGTTGACATTGCAAAGGAGTTCGAAATACCTTCTACAAGAATAATCGGCAGCGGAACAACTCTTGACACTGCGCGATTCAGATCACTGCTTGGCGCTCACATTGGAGTTGATCCACAGCATGTTCATGCTTATGTGCTGGGTGAACACGGTGACTCTGAAGTATTGACCTGGTCAAACATAGATATTGGCGGTGTTTCCATAGAGGATTTTATAGCACACAGAAATATTGATTTTAATGAAGATATAAAAAACAAAATTGATGATGGAGTCCGAAACGCCGCTTATAAGATAATTGAAGGAAAGGGTTCTACTTACTATGGCGTTGCGGGTGCTATTGCAAAACTTGTTGAAGTTATAAACCGCGATAATCGTGCTGTACTGACAATTAGCGCACTAAAAGATGAAGTTGAAGGAATTAAAAATGTTACTCTTTCGCTTCCTCATCTTATTGGCGGAAGCGGCGATCTTGGAGTTCTGCCAATTAAACTTAGCGTTAGAGAAAGAAAGCTTCTAAGAAACAGTGCAGAAATGATTAAAGAGAAAATTGATGAATACGAAAACAAATGATTAAATACTTCGCCGGCATTGATGTTCAGTTAAAAAGGGGCTGTTGTTATTACATCATTGATGAAAACAAAAAGTACGTTGCAAGCGGATGGATAAAAGAAAACATTTCGCAGTCATTTAATAATTTATTTCTTGAACTAACCAATAATAACCTGGAACAAATTGCTTTTGGTATTGATGCTCCAAGAATGCCAATTAAAAAACTTCGCACAAGATACTTTGATAAGATAAAAAACATCTGGATTGAGAAGTCTAAAGCGAGCAATGGCCGTGAATGCGAAGTAATTATTAAATTATGTAATCTTGCCAATCCGCAATGGACAAGAACTTACGCAGAATCTCCCGAATGGATGAGGCTTGGTTTTTCAATTTTTAATTCACTCAAAGAATTTCAATTTGTTTATGAAGTATTTCCCTCTGCTTCATACAAGATGTTTGAAAAAGAAAATGTTAAGTATGAGTTGTGTTTGAATAAATTTACCGGTGGAGTAAAAGATATGCTTGATGTATCTGTTGGCGCAATTACTGTCTATGAATTTGTTAACGGAAGAGGATGTGAGGTCGGCGGAGAGGATGGGCTGGGAACAATAGTTTTGCCCAGACATATTTTATGAATATACTATTTTTACTGCTGGTTTTAGTTTCCGGTATTTCGTTTATTATATACGGCTGTCTCTTGTTTATATCACCTCAGATGCAAAACGAATTTAAGCGTTTTGGATTACAAAAATTTACAAAATTAACAGGAGTGTTAGAGCTTTTAGGAGGAATCGGGATGCTGACAGGCCTTATGTTTGATAATATCTTATTAATTTCTTCTGGCGGATTAACACTTTTAATGTTGTTGGGTTTCATTGTCAGACTAAAAGTAAAAGATGGCTTTTGGCTTTCTTTTCCTTCTTTCTTTTTTATGATTTTGAATTTATGCGTTTTCTTAATTGTTATATGATTGACCTGGTTTATTCATTTAATAAAAATATTTTTTACAAATAAAAGGAATAATAAATGGAATGGATCAAAATAGCTGTTCAATTAATAATTGCAGTTTCAATTTTTAATGTTTGGTTATTGCGCTTTGGAAAGCCGACAAGCTGGCGAGGCGGTGCCGCTAAGAGTATGAAAGAAGAATTTGAAGCTTACGGCTTACCCGACTGGTTTATGAAGTTAATCGGTGCTCTAAAACTAATTCTTGCAACACTCCTAATTACCGGAATATGGCTGCCAAACTTGGTAACGCCTGCAGCGCTGGGCATGGCGATTCTTATGCTAGGAGCGATAGTCATGCATTTCAAAGTTAAAGATGCACCCTTAAAATCGCTTCCAGCTTTTACTATTTTAGTGCTTTCTTTGATTTTAATATTCATTTAAAGACTACTATATCCGGTTGATTTCATAAAAGTTGTGGAAAGTTTGCTTTTAGTAAATTGTTACAAATTTATTGCGATAAATTTAAATTTGAAGTATGACTGAACAACCTTACTGGTAGAGTAAAAGATATATCCGACAATTCAGTGGCTGTAATTGCAGTTTATGAGTTAGTTAATGAAAAAATCTGTGAAGTCGGCGGTGAAGATTGATTAGGCACGATCATTCTACAAAGTAAGTTAATAACTCGGAGACTACAATAAACCCAGATAATATTTCTATTGCATTGCTTTTTATTCTTAAACTATAAATCAACATCAATAACATTACAGTATTAAAGCAACCCCAACACCAACTCCGCCAGCTAACAAACTTTCCAAATGCGGATATAAATTTATATCTGCATTACTTTGATGAATAAAATAAAGCGCAACATCAAACACTAAAAGAAATCCGCCTTGCAGCAACAAACTGTTTCCGTATCCTCTTAATCGTTCAGAACTTGAAGAATTTTTCGACCTCTCTTTTAAGTAAAATCCTGTAACAATGTATGCAACATCAAGACCAGAATTAAGCAGAAGAAAACTCTGCAAGGAGTTATAATCTTTAATTATTTCAACATTTGTCATTGAAGCCGGATCAGAATTAATCGCATTGAAGTAACCAAAAGAAGCAATACCCAGATTCACAACATTCCACATTGCATTAAACTGATGAAAATATTTTGCTTCACCGTTTGCTTTGAAGTTTCCATAAGTACCAAACAGGATTGTTCCTGCTGCCCAGCCGCCAAGCCCAAGCATTGCTGATTCATTTATGTTCATTCTGTTCT
>DATHSU010000025.1:0-1510 GCA_035463895.1 Ignavibacteriaceae bacterium
TACTTGGTGAACTTTTTACAGATCGGCCCGTGATAGGAATCCATGCTGTTGATCTGGTCTGGGGTTTAGGAACAATACATTGTTTAACACACGAGCAGGTAAAATAAATGCCGCTCAGGACCGGAGTCCTGAGCTATTAGAATTAATAAATTTATCTGAGCAGTATCATCTTTTTTGTTTCAATGAAGTCGCCTGCCTTCAACTGGTAAAAATAAATTCCAGATCCCAGCTTCCTGATCCCGGATTCCGGATAAAACTCAACTTCATAACTTCCGGCAATCTTTTCTTCATTAACAAGAGTTGCTACTTCTTTTCCGAGTATATCATAAACTTTTAACGTTACAAATCCGGCTTCCGGAACCTGGTATCTTATGACGGTGGAAGGATTGAATGGGTTCGGGTAGTTTTGATTTAGCAAAAAAGAAAATCGTGAATAGGGTTCATGTTTTATTTCTGTAATTGGAACATAAAAGAAATTGTATTTTAGTGAAGGAGTCCAGTTATTGCTCTGCCAACTATTAACGAGTATTTCCGTTATTTCATAATAAATATTATATGAATAGACTGACTTAAAAAGAAAAATCCATTCATTTTCCCAAACTTGATTAATGAACTCTTTAATCAAATTATTTTCATAAATGGTGCTGTCTCTTGTTGTATTTACCCAATCTCCATTAATAAATTGTTGAGATATTCGTTCAATCCTATTTCCATACTGATCATAAGTATAAATAGTTTTACTAGCAACATCCCAGTTTACTCCGTTCCATTTTCTTGTTAATTCTTCAACAAGCAAATTATTAATTGAATATCTGTAATCAGTATAAAACCTTGAAGACCACTGATTTGTACTTTCCCAAATTTGTAAAGTATCGCTCTCTAAATTATCATCCGGAAAATATTTATATTTTAATCGGGCATCGTTCTCCCAGTTATTATTCCAATTTTGAAAAACTCTTGTGTTTAAATTGCCAGTAGAATCATAATCATAAATGTATTTTTCTTTATTTTCCCACATCGCCGACCAGCTTTGATACACAGAGGAATCAAGAACAGAACCTGTGAATTTGTAGTACCACCTGTCAAAATTTCTCCAGGTATTATTCGACCACAGATACCTCGTCCATAATATTCTATTAATTAGTGAATCATACTCAAATACTGTCCAACTGTTCTTCATCCAATCTTCATTTTGTCTGACATAAATTATCAAATCACTCAACGGTCTGCCATTATCTTCCAGATGCAGGGGAGATAGAAAACTTTGCAATGAACCAGTTAAGTCTGATAGTTTTGAGGAAAAATTCTTAAACATATACTGTTTATAGGAATCATAGGACGAATCTTGAGCAAAGCATATTCTAAAAAACGAAAACGTAATCAATAGAATAAATAGATATTTATAACTTCTCATTATCACCTGAGTTAATACTTGTTAAATTTAGACTTACAAGTAAAAAGATATTTAATAGATCATCTTAAGTAAGTCATTTTCATAGTTTTAACGAAA
>DATHSU010000026.1:0-7783 GCA_035463895.1 Ignavibacteriaceae bacterium
GTGCTCCGAAGTACAGCACCCCATGGAGATTTCTGCATCAAAAAGACTGTATCAGTTTTTTCTGCACTGCTGAGTGTGTCTTTATCTTGAGAGAAAAGATTGACTGGCAATATAATACTTATAAGTATTACACTAGTTATAATTTTTATCAATGATTTCAAATAATTCGAATAGTCTATCAAGTTCATCGTTTGAATAGAACTCAATTATAATTTCTCCGGTACCATCTTTCTTTTGACTACAGGATACTTTTGTACCGAATATCTTCCTTAATTTATCTTCGATATCTTTAACATTTGCAGATAATACTCTGTTTGAGCCTGGTAAAGTAAAAGTTTTCTTTTCCGTTTGACCATCTTTTGATAGATTTTTTACAAGGTTCTCCACTTTTCTTACGGACAAATTATTTTTTAATATTTTCTCCAAAACCTGAAGTTGTGTTGTTTCACTTGGAATGTTAATTAAAGCCCGGGCGTGTCCGGAAGTTATGTCTCCTTTTACTAATGCGTATTGAATTCTATCTGGTAGCCTTAGCAACCTTATTGAATTTGCAATTGTAGTTCTATCCTTACCTACTTTATCAGCAATTTCCTCCTGTGTTAAATGACATTCATCCATTAGTCTTTTGTACGCTTTGCCAATTTCAATGGGATTAAGTCTTTCCCTCTGAATATTCTCAATCAATGCGAGTGCTAAAAGTATCTCATCAGATTCAACAGTAATTATATAAGCAGGAATTTCTTTATAACCAATGTCTTTGTATGCGCGAAGTCTTCTTTCACCGGAAATCAGCTGGTAACGGTTTCCCTGAATTCTCCTAACCGTTATAGGCTGAATTAATCCATTTGATATGATAGATTTCTTTAACTCTTCCAGAGCATGGGGTTCAAAATTCATTCTGGGCTGATAAGGATTTGGAGAGATAAAATCGACAGAAATTCTTGCCAGTATATCTACAAGTTTACCGTCATCATCTTTGATCTTAGAATAATCCGGCGGCTGATCCTGATTTACCAATGCACTCGGGTTTATAAGTGCATCAAGACCTCTACCTAAACCAGGTTTAATCTTGCTCATGTCTTTCATTCTTAATATTTACTGAATTTCGTTCAAGGAATTCTGATGCAAATGACATATAGTTTTTAGCACCAGATGAAATTGCATCATAAAGTATAATAGGTTTACCATAACTAGGCGACTCAGATATTCTTACATTTCTATGTATAACTGTGTTATAAACTTTTTCGCCAAAATATTTTCTTACCTCTTCTGCAACCTGGTGAGACAATCTTAATCTTGTGTCAAACATTGTTAGTAACACTCCCTCTATGGATAACTCAGGGTTAAAATGCTTTTTAACAATATTTATTGTATTAAGAAGCTGACCCAATCCTTCAAGTGCAAAATACTCACATTGTACAGGAATAAGTACAGAGTTTGAGGCTGCGAGAGAGTTTAAAGTTAATAGTCCTAACGAAGGAGGACAATCTATAACGATGTATTCATATTCGTCTTTAATTGAGTGTAAAGCATTACGGAGAATGGCTTCCCTGCTCTCCATATCCACCATTTCAATTTCAGCACCTACAAGATTGATATTTGCGGGAAGTATATCCAAAAATGGCATAAAAGAATTTATAATGACATTTTCAATCTCTTCACTTCCAACAAGAACATCATAAACAGACGGGGATTGATTAGCAGCACTAAGCCCTGAGGATGAATTAGACTGCGGATCAATGTCAATTAAAAGTGTTTTTTTCTCAGCAGCAGCTAATAAAGAGGAGAGGTTAATCGCCGTTGTGGTTTTACCAACTCCTCCCTTTTGATTTGCAATGGATATTACTTTTGCCATTAAATGATATTATTGAAAAATGATTGTCAAAAATAGGTTTTTATTACAACTATAAAAACAATAAATCACAGAGTTATTTCTTCACCGAATGACATCACTTTGCAGCCAATTGCTTTAGCTTCAACTTTTCTTTTGAATTCTTCAGGGTCTGCCTGAATTACGGGAAAAGTATTATAGTGCATAGGAATAGCGGAAATTTTCGGAGATACAAAATCAGCTGCTTTTACTGCATCATCAATGCCCATAGTAAAATTGTCACCTATTGGTAAAAGCATATAGTCAATCGGATGCAGTTCTCCAATAAGTTTCATATCGTAAAACAAACCTGTATCACCAGTATGGTAAATACCTTTACCATCAATTGTAATTATAACTCCGGCAGGTTCACCGGCATATTGATTATCAGGAGTTAATGAGCCGTGATGTGCTATTGTAAATTTAACTTTGCCAAATTCAAAATTATAACTTCCTCCTATATGCATATTATGTGCTTTATGTCCTTTTGCTTTAACCCATTCGGCAAGTTCATTTACACAAATAAATGTTGAGTTGCATCTTTTTGCAATATCCAATGCATCACCAACATGATCACCGTGGCCGTGGGTCAGAATTATATACTCAGCATCAATATCATCGGCTTTTACGGGAGATGTCGGGTTGCCTGTAATGAAAGGATCAATTAGTATCCTGATTCCTTTATCGGTTGTTATTTTAAAGGCTGAGTGCGAAAAATATTGTAGTTTCATAATTATCTCTCCTCTGTTTAATGTAGTTCTTTAGTAAAATCTTTAAATATTTTACTATGTAAAAATTTCATTAGTTCAATTTTAAATGATTCTTCAAGTTCGTTTTTTTCTTTTAATACACGTTCTTTAAGATTTTTACTGACTTTAATTTTTTCTTTTTCAGCTAATGAATTTACATTTTCTAAAAAAACATCCAGGTCACGAACTGATCCGGATAAATCCTGCAATTTTTCGACCCTGCCGTAAAACCTTAGAAAAAGCTTCCTATCAAAACAGAAAATAAACAATTCCATTGAATATCTTACCCTGCGAATTGAAATACGGACATCGTGAAGATTTTCAACAGTATTATTTTCAAAATACCTGATTACAGTTTCAAGAAAACTGTCAATTCTGTCATTCAAAACTATTACAGCAGTTGAAGTAACAGCCTTGGATTTTTTTAATTCTTCAATTTCCCATTTACGTTTCTTAGGCATTATTAACTCATCATAACTTTAATGAAGCCCTTAATTGCCGGATAGGTTCTCATTTTACTTTTTTCATCACCATAGATTGTCGGAATATCAACAAAGCCGACAGAAAATTTTTGTCTTAGAGCTTTTACTAAAATTTCACTTTCAGCCTCAAAACCATTCATATCAGTTTTAACACTAGCAGGCACAACTGCCTTGTAAACTCTGAAACCACTTTGACTATCCATAATTTTTGCACCTGTTTTTTTTGATAGCATAAAAGATGTTAAACGATTGCTTAAGCGTCTAAGGTAAGGCATAAGTTTAACATTATTTAGTCTATTTCCAATTACAATATCAAAAATTTCTGTTTTTTTCAAGAGTAAAGGGATGAATTCGGGATCGTGTTGCAAATCAGCATCTAGTGTTACAATATATCTGCAATTTCTTTTATTGCATTCATCGAAACCAGCTCTAAGAGCAAATCCTTTACCATTATTATTCACTAAATTTAATAGGTAAACATGCTTCAAATCATTTAATTCAGCTCCAGAACCGTCCGTTGAACCATCATTTACTGCAATTACCTCATTTACAAATAACAATGTCTTTTCAACAACTTTTCTTAAAGTTTTTCTTTCATTAAAAAATGGAATAACAGCACAAACCTTATTTAGATTTTCTGTATTGATCGAATAACCCTTTCCATCCTTTAACAACCGGTTGTTTAACAGCCTGAGAGAGCCTTTTCTTTAAGGCATCTTTCGACAGCCCTGTGGTTAAATTACCATTTTCTGCAACTGAGATTTGTCCTGTTTCCTCTGAAACAATAATACTAAGTACATCAGCCATTTCTGTAATACCTAACCCTGCCCTATGTCTCATTCCTAATGTTTCACCATTAACCTGTGTAGTTGCCGATAAAGGAAGAGTGCATCTGGCAGCTTCAATAATATTATTTTTTATAATAACTGCACCATCGTGAAGCGGTGAGCGTGGATAAAAAATTGATGTTAATAAAGCCTGGTTTAGTCTTGCGTTAAGTTGTTCACCGGTTTCAGCATAACCCCTTATACCTGTAGAAGTAATTAATACTATTAATGCTCCGTGCTGCTGCTGTGCCAGTTCAAAAGCCGAATCTGCAACAACATCTGTGGCTGTGGGAGCATCCGATTTTATAAATACTCTTAAAAATGGATTACGTGCCAGAATTACCAGCAGTCTTCTGATTTCCGGCTGAAATAGTATTAGAAACGCTATAACCCATATATCAGTTAGCAGCTTTAATAGCCAGCTTACTGCTCTTAAGTTAGCTGCTTGCGATAAAAAGGATATTAAAAGAATTATCATTAAACCAATAAATATCTGAGCTGCAATTGTTCCTCGCAGGAGCATGTATAGTTTGTAAACCAGGAATGATACAATCGCTATATCGATCAAATCAGTAAATGATACAGTTAAAAACCCTATTTTAAATATTTCAAACAAAATAATTCCTTAGATAAAATTCTTTAATAATTTTGCCGATTGAACTGCTAGTTTTACATTATGAGTCCTTATTATTCGTGCCGAATTTTGAACAGCTAGTGATTCCAGCACTGCTGTTGGATTATCTCTTTCATCAATTTTTAAATTCAATGTTTTACCTATAAAAGATTTTCGCGACAATCCTATCATTATAGGATATCCAAGTGACTTGAAATCACTGAGTCGTTTCAATAATTCAAAATTATGCTCAACAGTTTTACCGAAACCAATGCCAGGATCAACAATGATTTTATTTAATCCATTTTTAGCTGCGGTTAATATTTGTTTGTATAGAAAGTCATAAATCTCACTTATAAGATCGTCGTAAACGGGATTTTCCTGCATTTCCTTCGGAGTACCTTTAGTGTGCATCAGAATTAATCCGGCATCATACTTTTTAATTACCGATAACATATTTTTATCGAATGTAAAAGCACTGATATCATTAACAAAAGATGCACCTGATTCTAAGGCTTTATTTGCTACCTCAGACTTTGTTGTATCGATTGATATAAGAATATGGGGATTTTCTTTTTTTATGCTTTTAATTACCGGAATTGTTCTGTCAATTTCATCTTCCACTGAAACAGTATCAGCACCTGGTCTAGTTGATTCTCCACCAATATCAATGATATCCGCACCATCTTCACACATTTTTAAAGCATGTGCTAAAGCAAAATCCTTATCTATGTATTTCCCGCCATCAGAAAATGAATCTGGTGTAACATTTAAGATTCCCATTATTAGAGGAGTCGAAAACGTTAATTTCTTATTTCCGATCCGATAACTTTGGAATCCATACTCTTCATAATTATTGATTACATTAACAATACGGTATCCAAGATCTTCATCACCGTGAGAAATAATTTTTCTTGATAGTTCCTTGAATGAATTTAATGTACCGGAAATTAATAAATCTATCTGATTATGCTTTTTTCTTTTATAACAAATTTCTTTTTCACTCAGAACAATTTTTTGAACCAGACTTGCAAGTGCAGAGGTAATATCTCTTATCTCTAATCCGAAAAATCCCAGCGAATACACATCACGGAATATTTTATACTCGCTGCTGTACTTTTTAAATACATCTAAAGGCGAAAGATTTATGATTTGTATTACCACGTAATGTTGCCCGAACAATTAAAATAATTAGTCAAAATATAACAAAAAAAGCGACTCAAAGTCGCTTAGTTCAATCCACAAATTATCAAAACTATTTTATAAGGTTTTTTAATTCAGCAGTGGAAGCAGAAATATTATCCGAATGAAATATTGCTGAGCCAGCTACGAAAACATCGCAGCCAGCTTCTTTTATTTCGGTAATTGTTTTATTACTGATACCGCCATCAACTTCAATTAAAAATTTTGCTTTCAACCTCCTCCTTAATTCAACAGTTTCTTTAATCTTTCTAAGTGAATTTGATATGAAACTCTGACCGCCGAAACCGGGGTTAACTGTCATAATGAGGACAAGATCAACGAACTCAGCTATGTCGTATAAGGAATTGACCGGTGTTGCCGGATTGATAACAACTCCGGCTTTAGCTCCCAATTCCTTAATTCGATTGATTGTTCTGTTTAAATGAACTACTTCTTCAGCGTGAACCGAGACATAATCGGCACCAGCTTTAATGAACTCTTCAATAAAACTATCTGGCTTCTCAATCATCAAATGAACATCAATAGGAAGATTGGTTGATTTTTTTACTGCTTCAACTATTACGGGACCAAATGTAATATTCGGAACAAAGTGTCCATCCATAATATCGCAGTGAATCCAGTCTGCTCCACCCATTTCAACTAAACGTATTTGCTGGGAAAGATTGGCAAAATTACAGGATAAAACAGAGGGTGCTAAAAATTTCATTTTATAATTCCGTTTTTTATTCAATACTTTGAGGAATTTGTCCGGTTTTTGTTATAAACAGATCAACTTCTTCACCTGCATTTAATTTATTTCCCGGAGCAGGATATTGGTCTAAAATTGTATTAGGTAATAAAGTACTGGATATCTGGTAATTTATTTTACCCACAGTTAATGAGCTATCATTTAATATTATTCTTGCCTGAGTAAGAGATTTACCTATCAGGTCCGGTACGATGATATCACCGGCAGCAGAGCCAGTACTGAGTGTAACACTAACGGATTGACCTTTTTTAAGCGGAGTTCCCTCAACATACTGCTGATCAAAAATCATATCACGGGGATAATTAGAAGCGACCTCATTAACATATCCTAATTTTAATCCAACTCGTTCAAGCGCAAACCTTGCATCAATTAAAGATTTTCCTTTAAGTAATGGGACACTAACAATTTGTTCCCCACCGCTGATGAATAAATATACGGTTCTTCCCTCCTTTACAATTTTTCCGGGTTCAGGTTTTTGAAGAAATATATGATCCTTAGAAATGTTCTCAACAAAAGAAGTATCAGAAATTACAGGGTAGAATCCTTCTTTTTTAAGTACCTGATCAGCTTCGTTTTGGTGATAACCTATCACATTTGGTACAACTACTTCTTTAGAACTAACATACCAGGGTATAATTATTAAATCGAGCAGAAGAATTATCAATATAGAAATTCCCAAGCCAATTAGGAATTTTTTGATGAAAGGTTTTTGTAAAAGTTTATTCATTTAAAGTACAGATTATGAAAATAAGACTAATGATAAGATTAAATCATTGTTGTAAAATTAGTAATTAAAGATAATAAAAATAAGTATTTCGAATAATATTCTTAAATAAGAACTATGAATAAAAATAATTATAGCATATATTTGAAACCATCTTAGGAACCTAATTTGTGATATAAATATATATACTTATACAAATGACATATCACTATTCAGCGCTATATACCCATCTAACAACATTAACACTATGAGGTTATTTTATGTTCAAGAAACATCCTAAAGGATTACCCGTTCTCTTCTTTACAGAAATGTGGGAAAGATTTGGGTTCTACCTTATGCTCGGCATTTTCTTTCTGTATATGATTGATACTCAAACAGGAGGTTTAGGGCTAACAAGGGCCGAAGCAGCTGATATTTACGGTACTTATATTGCTCTGGTTTATCTCACTCCTTTTCTTGGGGGTTTACTAGCTGACAGAGTGTTAGGCTATCGCAAATCAATTTTTTTAGGCGGTACTTTATTTGCGCTGGGTTATATCGGGCTAGCAATACCAGGTTATACAGCTT
>DATHSU010000027.1:0-15543 GCA_035463895.1 Ignavibacteriaceae bacterium
GCTCCTTTGCTGAATACATCCGGACCGCCTTTCAACTTCATCATATCATAAGTTCTTACCTTTCCTTCAAGGACTACCTTATCAACTGCTTTTCTAATCTTGTCTGCTTTTTCTTTTTCATCAAGATAATCGAGCATCATACAAGCACTTAATATCATTGCAATCGGATTAACAATTGAAGGATTTAATGTTTCATATTTAGGTGCAGAACCATGAGTTGGTTCGAACACGGCAACTTCTTTTCCTATGTTAGCACTGCAGGCAAAACCTAAACCTCCGATTAAACCGGCAAAAGCATCACTGATAATATCACCGAACATATTTTCAGCGACAATAACACCATAAATTTCCGGGTTCTTAGTCAGCCACATCATCTGTGCATCAATGTTTGTATCCCACAAAGCAATGCCCGGATATTCTTTTGATATTTGTTTAGCCAGTGAAAGCATCATACCTGAAGTTTCTCTAAGCACATTTGGTTTTTCACAGATTGTTACATTTGTATATCCGAATTTCTTGGCGTATTCAAATGCCTCTCTTATAATTCTTTCAGATGCCTTTTTGGTTACTATTCGGGTTGAGATTGCCATTTCTTCGCTGGGAACATCTTTAAAGGCTTTCATTTTTGAGTTTGTTTCGAAAGCATCCCTGACAACTTTAGATGGATTAGTCCACTCAACGCCAGCATATAAACCTTCAGTACCCTGTCTGAAGATTACCGCATTAACAAAGGGTTCATCAAAACCGCCGCTGTTATTTTTTATAATAAAGTTTAATGGATTACCTTTAACAGATATGCAAGGTCTAACAACTATATCAAGTCCAAATTTTTGTCTTAGACCTACGATAGGGCTGAAGTATTGTAATCCCTTACCTTGCAAAGATGGGATTAATTCTTTTTCAGCATCGGCTTTTGGTTTGCTAGTAATAGCCCCGAATAATCCTACTTTATGTTCAGTAAGAAGATCTATTGTGCGCTGAGGAAGAGGATTGCCTTCATTACACCAGAAGTCCCAGCCGATATCTGCGTGAATATATTCGGCATCAAAGCCGACTTCATTTAATACTCTTATTGATTCCGGTAATACTGTTTTACCTATGCCATCTCCGGGCATGGAAACGATTTTTCTTTTCATATTCTGATCCCTGATTAATTGTGAAAAAATACCTGTGAAACTTAGATATTTGCATATAGCATATCAAGAAAAATCGGAAATTGAAAACGATTTTTTACCTGTTGCATTGATTATAACTTAATTTTTCCAAGCTAAACTTTTTTTAGAGAAAAATATTAAATTGCATCTAAAAATGAACCAAATCATACCGGAAGGCAGTAGCCAATAGAAAATGATCCGAAAAGAAAAAATTAAAAGTCAGGATGTTTCTGATACTGCTATAGTTAAATCCATATCAGAGTTAGAATCCTTAATTGACTCCTCAATTGATGTAATCTTCCGGATTTCTCCTACAGGTAAAATAAATTTTATCAGCCCTTCCTGTAAAAACTTACTTGGATACAAACCAGAAGAACTAAAGGGAGTTTCTTTCTCAAAGTTTATTCCGGAAAGAAAATTAAACGAATATTTTAACCTGATCTCTGATCTATTCCAAAAAAATGAAGTTATAACTTTTCGTATGAACCTCATTGATTGCGAAAAAAATGAGATACCGGTTGAAATTACAGGAAAAGTAGTTGAGGTTGACGGGAAAAAAATGGGGCAAGGGACGATTCGTGATATTCGTAACAGAATTGAAGCCCAAAACAGGATAAGACAATCTGAAAATATTTTCAGAACTATCTGGAATAATTCAATTGATGGTATGCGGCTTACGGACGAAAAAGGTATCATAATAATGTGTAATGATTCTTTTGCAAGACTGTTTAATAAATCTAAGTCTGAATTAACAGGTAAACCGCTTTCTTCTATTTATGATTCTGAAACTGCAAGAAACGCAATTAAAAATTATATTGAAAATTTTTCAACCGGAAAGATTGAACCCAAATAGATACACCCCTTAAACTCTGGAACGGTCAGTTAATTCATTTTGAGATTACAAATACAATAATTGAAAATATAGATGACAAAAAATTTCTATTGTCAATTTTCAGGAATGTATCGGAAAGAAAATCGAATGAATTGCTGTTGACAAAGAAAGGAAACCTGCTTCAGGGAATAGCTAAAGCTACTAATGCTTTGCTTTCTTCAAACGATAATACCTTTGGTTTTAATAAAGCATTAAAGATTTTAGGCGAATCTGCTAAAGCAGACAGAGTTTATATCTATCAACATAAAGTTGATGAATTCACCAGCGAAATGTTTTTTACACCATTATATGAATGGGCAGCTCCGGGAACTGAAACGCAAATATATGACCCCACATTACGAAAAATATCTTATTCGCGATTTTCTGTTTTAAATATTTATGAAAAGTTTTTGAATTGTGAAACGTTAAGATATGTTATTAAAGATCTGCCTCAGGAACAACAAAAAGTTTTTATTGACGGGAATATTAAATCAATTATTCTTGTCCCAATTCTTGTAGATAATTCTTATTGGGGTTTTATTGGTTTTGATGAATGTCATTCTGATCGTTTGTGGTCTGATGATGAGGAATCGCTTTTAAGTGCAATGGCAGGCACTATAGGGGCAGTTATAAAAAGAAATACCATAAATGACCAGTTAATTAAAAAAAATGAAGAACTTGACGATGCAATTAAGAAAGTTGAAAAAGCAGCAAAAGCAAAAAGTGAATTTCTTGCTTTAATGAGTCACGAAATAAGGACACCTATGAACGGTGTTATTGGTATGACTGGTTTGCTTCTGGAAACTTTTCTTACTGATACGCAAAGGGAATATGCAAATACAATTCGTTTAAGCGGTGAACAGTTATTGGTTATAATAAATGACATACTTGATTTCACTAAAATTGAATCTGAAAAACTGGAATTAGAAAATCACCCGTTCGACCTCAGGGAATGCATTGAAGATTCCCTCGACCTGATCGCTACAAAAGCCGCTGAAAAAAATATTGAATTAAGCTATAATATCGATTCCTCTACACCTCTGGCTATAATTGGTGATGTTACCCGACTAAGGCAGGTATTAACCAACCTCCTTAGCAATGCAGTAAAATTTACAGAGGTAGGTGAAGTAAGCATTTATGTTTCATCAGAAATAATAAAAGATAAACTATACTCAATTAGAATAAGTGTAAATGATACCGGTATAGGAATTCCTGAATCAAGAATGCACAAGTTGTTTCAGCCGTTTAGTCAGATAGATTCTTCAACAACAAGAAGTTTTGGCGGAACTGGTCTGGGTTTAGTTATAAGTAAAAGACTAATTGAACTTATGGGTGGAAGCATCTTTGTAAAAAGCAAGGAAGGATATGGCAGTAAATTTATTTTTGATATTAAAGCACAGGCTGTTTCATCAGACTTAAAACTATACCGTTTTGAAGCTGCTGAAGAATTGAGTGGAAAAAGTGTTCTTGTAGTAAGTGATTCAGGAAGTTTTGACAGAATGATATTTACTTTAGTTCAAAGATGGAATATGATGCCCGTCCTCGCTAAAAATATTGATCAGTCAATAAATGAGAATGGCAAACAATTAAATTTTAACATCATAATTATCAATCACTCAAAAGAGGATTCAATAGAATTCATCCTCAAAAAAATAGGTCATCACGTTAATCCTGAAAAAACTTCAGTACTTATTCTTTCTAAGCTTGGTGAGAAGACAGACATTTCTTCAATGGATTTAGCCTTTAAGCTCAAACAAATTAATAAACCACTCAAGCGAAAAAGTTTACATTCTACAAT
This sequence comes from Ignavibacteriaceae bacterium, assembly GCA_035463895.1. Classification (GTDB taxonomy): domain Bacteria; phylum Bacteroidota; class Ignavibacteria; order Ignavibacteriales; family Ignavibacteriaceae; genus JAGXRK01. The sequence goes on from DATHSU010000027.1 coordinate 3,824, forward strand.
TCTGGATCTTTTAAAAACGGACAAAGCGAAAAGAAAAGATATTTCAGGTATTACTAAACAAAAAAATGAAGAGGTAAACAGACAATTTAAAATTTTGCTTGTTGAGGATAACCCAATCAATCAAATGGTTGCCACAAGAATGTTAACGCGGCTGGGTTACCATCCTGATTTGGCTACTAACGGAAAAGAAGCTGTGGACGCTGTTATTAATTCTCACTATGATATTATTCTGATGGATATTCTGATGCCTGAGCTGGATGGCTTAGAGGCATCAAAAATAATACGGAGTAAAATACCTGTTGAAAATGCTCCGGTGTTAATTGCAATGACGGCCAATGCGATGTCTGGTGACCGTGAAAATTATATCCAGGCTGGAATGGATGACTATATCAGCAAACCTGTGTCAATAGAGACTCTTCAGCAGGTACTGGATAAATGGAAAGAAAATCTAAATCTAAAGAGTAGAAGTTCATTCGGTCAACCAATACTCGAAAACTTTGAATTCGCACTTTTAAAGGAAGAATCAATAAGCTTTCTGAATGATATAAAGTCAAAAGATGATATCCGCTTTTTCATAGAAATGATAGACGTTTATTTGATTGATATTCCTAGAACAATATCAAAAATAAAGCAGGCTGCGACTGAGAAAAATTTTAACTACTTAAAGTTTTATGTGCATAAACTAAAAGGAAGTGCATTAACTCTGGGAATTTTACCAACGGCGGAAATTTGCAATCAGCTTGAAGATTCTATTAACAGCAAGAGCATAAATGATGAATCAAATTATCTGATAAATAAACTGATAGAGCAGGAGAACACAATATCAGAAGAATTGATCCTAATAAAAGAAAAATACATTAACCAACTATCTCCTGAAAATTTTTCCTCTTAACTTTCTAATGAATAAATCCACAAAAATTCGTGCCCGATTAAACAGAACAGTTAATCTAAGCACTTCTGAAAAAAAAATATTTAAGAAAGAATTGGTGCAATTAAATTATAGTGTTTCTCTTAATGATATAAACAATAGCGTGATTAATCAGGATATATATTCAGCTCTTAAGTATCTGCCTGAAAATTTTGTTGATTTGCTTTTTGTTGATCCTCCTTACAACCTTTCAAAAAACTTTAATGGACTCAACTTCAAAAAAATGAAAGAGGCAGAGTATGAAGAGTGGATTGAAAGCTGGTTAACCGGTTTATTAAAAATATTGAAAACCGATGCTTCTGTTTACTTTTGCTGCGACTGGCAGAGTTCAACTTCTGCAGCAAAGGTTTTAGGTAAATTTTTTACTGTCAGAAACAGAATAACCTGGGAGAGGGAAAAAGGAAGAGGGGCTAAATCAAATTGGAAAAACTCATCTGAAGATATTTGGTTTTGCACAGTTTCAAATAAATATAAATTCAATGTTAATGATGTTAAACTAAGACGAAACGTAATTGCACCATATAAAGAAGACGGAAAACCTAAAGACTGGAATGAAAACAACGGAGAAAAATTCAGAGATACATTTCCCTCAAATATCTGGACAGATATTACTGTCCCCTTCTGGTCTATGCCTGAAAATACAGACCATCCGACACAAAAACCGGAAAAACTTTTAGCAAAAATAATACTTGCTAGTTCTGATGAGGGTGATTTTGTTTTCGATCCTTTTCTTGGATCAGGAACTACTGCTGTAACAGCACAAAAGTTAAACCGCAAGCATTGCGGAATTGAAATAAATGAAGATTACTGCTGTCTTGCTGTTAAAAGACTTAAATTTGCGTTAAAGGATAAAAGCATTCAAGGTTTTAACGATGGAGTATTCTGGGAAAGAAATTCGTTAAAGAATCAAAAATAAAAACAAAAAGCAGAGACGTAATTCTTTACACCTCCGCTGTTCTTTGAATAATTTATTCTTCTAAAGTGGAAAGATTGCCAGGGTCCTGCCCTAATGCGCGTGCCTTTAAAACCCTTCTCATAATTTTTCCGCTCCTGGTTTTAGGCAATTGATCTACCACTTCCACGTGTTCAGGTTTAGCAATTGGTCCGACTTCATGACCCACGTGCAATCTTAGTTCCTCCAGCAGCTTATCAGTTTTTTCATAACCGCTTCTTAAAATAACATAGCTGTAAATAGCATTTCCCTTAACTTCGTGAGGCAGTCCTATAGCTGCAGCTTCAGCAACAGCAGGGTGACTTACCAGTGCGCTCTCAATTTCAGCTGTACCTAACCTGTAACCGGAAACTTTAATTACATCGTCCACTCGTCCAATTATCCAGAAATAACCATCTTCATCCTTCCTGGCAGAATCGCCGGTCATATACATTTCGGGAAATTTGCTCCAGTACTGATTTACATATCTATCCGGATCATTCCAAATGGTTCTTAGCATTGAGGGCCAGGGAGTTTTAATAACCAGATAACCTTCTTCGTTTGGTTTAACAGAATTTCCTGCTTCATCTACAACATCAGCAACAATACCTGGAAAAGGTTTGGTACCAGACCCGGGTTTTAATGGAGTGCAAGGCATAGGTGTTATCATAAACATACCTGTTTCAGTCTGCCACCAGGTATCCATTATCGGACATCGCTCTTTACCAATTACCTTATAGTACCATTTCCAGGCTTCAGGATTAATTGGTTCACCGACGCTGCCGAGTAATCTTAAAGAAGAAAGATCATACCTGTTAGGCCAGGCATCACCGAATCTCATCAATCCTCTTATAGCTGTAGGAGCAGTATACAAAATGTTTATTCCATACTTTTCAATCATCTGCCACCAGCGATGCGGATAGGGATAAGTAGGCGCACCCTCATATAAAAATGAAGTAGCTCCATTAAGTAACGGTCCGTAAACAATATAACTATGGCCGGTTATCCAACCGGGATCAGCGGCACACCAATAACGATCTTCTTCATGGATATCAAATACGTATTTAAGTGTTGTATAAGTTCCTACCATATAACCACCATGAGTGTGCAGAATAGCTTTGGGCTTTCCGGTTGTTCCGGAAGTGTAAAGCATAAATAAAGGATCTTCCGCATCAACAACTTCCAGGCAATCTGAGTTATTAGCAATAGGCAGATTCATTAGTTCGTGATACCACATATCACGTCCGGATTCCATATTTATCTGGTGTCCGGTTCGTTTCACAACAAGAACACTTTCAACTGTAGCAGCTCTTTGAAGGGCTTCATCTGCTATGTTTTTCAGCTCAACAATTTTTCCTTTTTGCCAGGCGCCATCTGCTACAATTAAAACTTTGGATTGACTGTCTTCTAATCTTTCGTGCAGAGCTTCAACTGAGAAGCCGCCATAAACCACAGAATGAATTGCGCCTATTCTTGCACAGGCAAGCATACCAATAACAAGTTCAGGTATTCTGCCCATATACAGTGTTACGCGATCACCCTTTTTAACACCGAGGCTTTTCAGTACATTAGCGAACTTGCAGGTTTCTCTATGCAGAGCAAAATAAGAAAAAGAATGAAATTCGCCTTTCTCCCCTTCCCATATTAAGGCTAACTTGTTTCTTCTTGGCGTCTGACAATGAATATCAAGACAGTTATATGCAATATTGGTTTTTGCACCAACAAACCATTTATAAAACGGTTTTTCAGAATCATCAAGTACCTGCGACCATTTCTTATGCCAGAAAAGATTTTTTGCTTCAGATGCCCAGAACGCCTCAATGTCTTCAGTTGCTGATTCATAAAGTTTTTCACACCTCGCATTTGCATATTTAACTAAATCTTTAGGGGGATAGTAAACTTCACCGGTTAGTTTTTTTTCTGACATAAAATTTCTCCATTAGTTAAAATGACACAAAGATTTGAAAATTATATGCTTAATAATCGTGAAGTTAAAAGAAGATTGGATTAGAATCAATAAAAGAGTGCCGGTTAATTTAAACCGGCATAATAAAAATTAATATCAGAATTTATTAGGACCTGCCTTTTTTATTGCCTTATCAGTCTCGTTAGAGTACTGTTCAAAGTTTTCATTGAACATATTGGCAAGTTTTTTTGCCTGAGCATCGTAAGCCGTCTTATCTTCCCAAGTATTTCTTGGATTTAGAACTTCTTCAGGTACACCTGGACAGGTTTTAGGCACTTGTAAATTAAAGAATGGATCAGTGTCATAATCAACCTTATCGAGTTTACCTTCCAAAGCGGCAGTTAACATTGCTCGTGTATATTTTATCTTCATTCTGCTTCCAACACCGTAAGGACCTCCAGTCCAGCCGGTATTTACCAGCCAGCAATTAGCTTTATGTTCATTAATTTTTTCACCAAGAAGTTTTGCATAAATACCAGGATGGAGAGCCATAAAAGGTGCACCGAAACACGTGCTGAACGTTGCTTTTGGTTCTGTAACACCTTTTTCTGTTCCAGCAACCTTTGCAGTATAGCCGGAAATAAAGTGATACATTGCCTGTTCAGCAGTTAATTTAGCAATCGGTGGGAGTGCCCCGAATGCATCAGCTGTAAGCATTACAATATTTTTAGGATGTCCTGCCATACCGTCCTCAATAATATTAGGAAGATGTGTCAGCGGGTATGCCGCACGCGTATTTTCTGTGAATGTATCATCATCAAGATCAAGCAATCTGCTGTGAGAGTCAATCTGTACATTTTCAAGTATAGTCCCGAATTTTCTTGTGCATTCATATATATCGGGTTCAGCTTCTTTTGAGATTCTTATAACTTTAGCATAACAGCCGCCTTCGTAATTAAAGACACCATTTTCACTCCAGCCATGTTCATCATCGCCAATCAAACTTCTGTTTGGATCAGCAGACAAAGTAGTCTTTCCAGTACCGCTTAACCCAAAAAACAATGCAACATCTCCTTCTTTTCCAACATTTGCTGAGCAATGCATGGACATTACATTTTGAAGCGGCATTAAATAATTCATTATTGTAAAAATAGATTTCTTAATTTCACCCGCATAACTTGTCCCGCCAATAAGAACAAGTTTTTTACCGAAATTAACGACGACAAATACCTCTGAATTAGTACAATCTACATCTTTGTCGGCGTGGAAATTTGGCATATGGATAATTGTAAAATCGGTTTTGTGCTTATCTAATTCCTCCAGTGTTTTATATCTTCGAAACATATTTCTGGCAAACAGTGTATGCCAGGCATTTTCAGATACAACCCTTACGCCTAATTTATATTTGGGGTCAGCACTGACATAGCAATCTTCAACATAAAGATCTTTACCCTGAATATAAGCTTTCATTTTGGAGTATAATCTTTCAAAACAGTCTTCTGCTATTCCTCTATTTACCTTACCCCACCATATATTGTTTTCACTTGAGGGTTCACGAACAAAAAATTTGTCATTAGGACTTCTGCCAGTGTGGTAACCGGTTCTAACAACAAGTGGTCCGAGGTGAGCGATAAGACCTTCTCTCCTTCTGATAACCTGCTCATATAATGCAGGTGTTCCATAATTGTAGAAAACTTCCCTTATGTTACGGATACCCAATGCTTGCAACTCTTTTATTACATTATCTTTTAATATCATATCGACTCCATTTTAATATTAGTGATTTATTAAAAACTGTATCTAAAAATGAATATTGTATACTTTTTTAACTTTAATTGCAATATAAGGATTCTTCAAAACCTACTTCAAATAATATTTTATTTAAGTATGGCGTTTCTTTTAAACAATATTGTTTTATATTAAGCTATAACATTTGTAAGAACTAACCAATTGAGCAGAATTTTAATAATAGAAGATGAAGAACACCTTAGGGAATCGATAGCTGAATTTCTTGAGTATGAAGGGTTTAAATGTCTTCAGGCAGCAGATGGCATTGAAGGAATTGAAATTGCCCGCGCAGAAATGCCTGATATGATCATTTGTGATATAAGAATGCCCGGATTAAATGGACACGAAGTTCTTAAGGAATTAAGACGTGATTCCAGGACATCGTCAATTCCATTTATTTTTCTAACTGCTCTAATCGATAAATCCGACCTTCGCCAGGGAATGAATCTTGGCGCAGATGATTACCTGACCAAACCATTTCTAAATGAAGATCTCTTATCAGCAATAAAAACAAGATTAGATAAAAGTTCTGAGATATTGAATCGCTTTAATGACTTGCGTAAGAGTATTGCTCATAAACTACCGCACGAACTTCGCACTCCAATTGTTTCCATTATTGGCTATTCCCAGCTTCTTATTGACCGGTACAAAGATGAAAATGATCCTACACTTTTAGAATATTCTAAAGCAATTTATGATGCTGGTATAAGACTAAATAAGATGATTCAGAACTTTTTACTTTTTACCAAATTGAAATTAGCTTCTGCCGCGCCAAAATTTAAAGAAGATTTTTATGCTGAACCTACATTAATATCAGCCTCCCTTATTAAATCTATTGCAGAAAATATTGCTCTGAGATACGGCAGGAAAAATGACCTTTCTTTCAATGGAACTGATGGCATAATAAAAATATCACTCAATGAATTTAATATAATTTTGGAGGAATTAATTGATAATGCATTTAAGTTCTCTGCAGTTAAGGATAAGGTAGAGATTGAATCCAAAAGAACCACCAGGAATTATATAATTAGAATAAAAAATTACGGCAGAGGAATGTCGGAAGAGCAGATAAAAAGTATTGATGCTTATGTACAATTTGAACGTGAACAGTATGAGCAGCAAGGAATAGGACTGGGACTAATTATCTCATCAAAGCTCGTTGAATTATACGGTGGTAAATTCGAAATAAACAGTGAGCAGGATGAATTTACCGAAATTAAATTAGATTTTGAATGTGTTGATATGAAAGACGAATTAAACTTCTAATAAATTATTAAAATTCAATTCAATTTCTTCTTCGCAGAAAAATGCCTCTCCATACCTTTTACCAATCTTAAATCCATTTGAAACCGCTCTTGACTTAATATAACTTAAAAATTCAGGCCTGCTAATAAATGTCTCCGGCTCAAGACTTTTTGGGTTATGAAATTGTGTAGCGTAGCATTCTATCGCTTTCATTTTCAGATCGAACGTTTCACTTATATCTACAATAAATGAAGGCTTAAAGGTATAAGTCTGCATATAATAAAATATTTTCTTCGGACGGAAGGAATGTTGCGGAACTTCCTTATTAAAAGTTTTAATTTTCTGAAGTCCGGAATAAAACATAGCTCTTTTAATCAAGATACTAGTATCAATATGATCAGGATGTCTATCATTAAAATAAGGAGCAAAAACAATTTTGGGTTTGTACTTACGAATAGTCATTATCACATTGATCAGGTTTTCCTGATTAACAGCAATATTTCCATCGGGAATGTAAAGATTTTCACGAAATGCAGTTTTTAAAATTATTGCCGCTTCAAAAGCTTCCTTTTGCCTTATATCTGCACTGCCTCGCGTACCTAATTCTCCACGGGTTAGATCAATAATTCCTACTTTATAATTACTTAAGGTTAACTTGGCTATTGTGCCCCCCATTGCCAGCTCTGCATCATCAGGATGAGCTGCAAATACCAGTACATCTGTATTCATTATTACCGTTTTATTATTTGAAATTTTTCTAAAGCGAACATAAACAAATTTTAATTGCCCTTCAATAATATATCATCCATTTATCCTGCTATTTGATATATCTCCGGCTAATTTGATTTATAAATAGATATATTTATCTTAGATACATAATTCATAATCAACAACCATTAACATTACTCCAGAGGTAGCAGGAATGAAGTTCTTTTTTTTCAACGTTTTTTGCTTTTTAATGCTTACATCATTTTTAACAGCACAGGATTATATATGGCTGCGTACTCAAACCGGCAGCAGTCTTGGTGGTCCGGTTGATGTAGAAAAAAATAATTCTAATAATGTTTATTATGGAACAGGAAGTACAATTTTCAGAAGTACAGACAGAGGTGAAACTTTTCAACCATTTGGAACAGGTGTACCCAGTTCATCAGCAGTGAAATGCATTATTCTAAAGGAAGATAATCCTTCAACTTTTATTGTGGCAGTTGAATCATCGCCTAATGATAAAATTTATAAAACTACTGATGCAGGACAGACCTGGATTCTTACAAATGATCAGGGGCAAATGTCCTACTTTGGCATTCCCGTAACAAAAGATCCTTCACATCCTGACACCCTCTATACTATGATAGGTAATAATTTTCAGAGATCGACAGATTTTGGAAACACCTGGACAACAATTTCAAGCAATTTCGGACCTATTAGCGCTCCTTGCGACATTGAAGTATTTAAAGATACAAGCGTTATACTAGTTGGAGATAATGGAACAGGAATTTTCAGAAGTACAGACTATGGTGTAACCTGGTCGCAGACCTTTAGCACCAGCGGAGAGATTCCTGTTATTGCAATTGATCATTTAAACCCCGGAGTTGCCTGGGCTACAAAGTGGGGCGGCGGCGGCGGTTTTCTAAAATCTACTGACTACGGAGCTACATGGATTCCAATAACCCAGTTTAATGGAATTAATATGTGGGGCGTTCACGTTAATCCGTTTGATGGAAATGAAGTGTATGCAGCATGTTACTCCTGTGGAAATACCTGGCGCACAAAGGATGGAGGACTTAGCTGGTTACAGTTAAGTATCAGTTCAACAAATTATCAGGTATTCGTTGTTGATTCTATGACTGTTTTTTCTGCTCAGGGTAATGGGTTTTATAAATTAAACTCGCCTTTTTTTATTCCTGTAGAACTGAGTGCTTTTTCAGCGTCTGTTGAGAGTGAAAACGTAATACTTTTCTGGTCAACAGCCTCAGAATTAAACAACAGCGGTTTTGAAATTGAACGTGCTTCGTCTTCAGAAGGTCAGTATGTTTGGGAAAAAATAGGATTTGTTGAAGGTTATGGAACAATTACCGAAAAACAAGATTATAACTTTATTGATAAGCCTGTTGAGTATGGAACTTATTTATACAGACTAAAACAAATTGATTTTGACGGAACATTTGAGTATTCAAATACAGCGGAAGTTGAATTTTCTGCACCTGCTGATTTTATATTAAATCAGAATTATCCTAATCCGTTTAATCCATCTACTGTTATCAGTTTCCAGCTGCCCTTAAACAGCCATGTTAGTTTAAAAATTTATGACTTACTCGGCAATGAAATAGCTGATCTTGTAAATGAAATTAAACCTGCAGGTATACACGAAGTTGAATTTAATGCAGAAGGGTTATCCAGCGGAATTTATTTCTATAAAATTAATGCAGGAGAATTTTTGCAGATCAGGAAAATGTCATTAATTAAATAAAATCTTAATAAGTGTGTTTTATTATTCTTTGATAAGTTAAGGTTACTCATATGAAATATTCTTTACTGTTAATTTTTGTTTTTTTTGGAATTGTTGTTTATGCCGGTATAAATTTTTCAACTGGTATAACCGGAAGAACCGAAAAAAATGGGTTTGGATGCACCTGCCATAGCCCGGAAAGAGATTTGAGTGTATTTGTACAAATTGAAGGACCTGATACATTATACAAAGGTGAAACAGGCAATTACACTTTATCATTATCCGGCGGACCTGCAATTGCCGGTGGATTCAATGTTGCCTCCTTACTTGGAAACCTCAATCCTGTTGATGGCACCGCAAAATTAGTTCTTTCAGAATTAACCCATACATCTCCTAAAATGTTTTCAGGAAGCACAGTTATTAGTTGGGAATTTACTCTTCAGGCGCGCGACTCTATTTATACAGATACACTATATTCTGCATCAAATAGTGTTAATGCAGATGGAACGGCGAGTTCAGATGATAAATGGAATTTTGGTGATAAGTTTGTAGTTCACGTTATCGATCAGCCATCCTCGGTTGATGATGACAGACTTACTGTAAATTTATTTACATTGAATCAGAATTATCCTAATCCTTTTAACCCGAGCACTAAAATTAGTTGGCAGTCGAAAGTCGGCAGTAATCAAATACTAACAATATATGATGCAATTGGTACTGAGGTTGCAACACTTATAAATGAATATAAAGAAGCAGGAAGATATGAGATTGATTTTAATGCTGCAAACTTATCATCTGGAGTGTATTATTATAAACTTCAGGCAGGCAGTTTTATTGAGACTAAAAAAATGTTGCTGCTGAGATGATAATATTTTCAAGCAATATCAACCATTGAATTATTATGAAATTTTTTAATTATTTCAGGGAGAATAACTCAAATGAAAATTAATACAATTCTTTTTCTTTTCTTTTTTGGGGTTTTAGTTTATGCCGGAATTGAATACTCAACAGGCATTACCGGTGTAACCGAAAAAAACGGTGATGGATGCACCTGTCATAATCTTACACCCGAACCAACAGTTTGGGTTCGTATTGAAGGACCTGATACATTATTGCAGGGACAAACAGCTCAATACACTTTAAAATTATCCGGCGGTCCTGCAATCAGCGGCGGTTTTAATGTGGCAGCTTACTCAGGAGTTTTAAATTTAGACGGTAACGGAGTTCAAAAAATAGGAGACGAGTTAACACAAACATCTCCCCGTATGTTTGTAGATTCTGTGGTTTCCTGGACATTTTCTTTTACTGCAGGAAATACTAACTACATAGATACACTTTACTCTGTTGCCAATAGCGTAAACGGCAATGGCGATCCAACTGGAGATCAATGGAATTTTGGGGCTAAGTTTCCAATAGTTGTTCTTGATGTTATCCCGGTTGAACTTACTTCTTTTACTGCTTCAATAATCAACGGGAGCGTTAACCTTAACTGGCAGACAGCAACAGAAGTAAATAACTCCGGCTTTGTCATCGAGCGCAGTGTAATTTCGAATCCCAGTGGAATGAGAAATCTTAATTGGGAAGACATTGGATTTGTAAATGGTTTCGGAACAACAACTTCAAGTAAACAATATTCCTTTACTGATAACTCTCCCCTTGCAGGAAATCTCTATTATCGATTAAAACAAATGGATTTTGATGGAAGCTTTACATATTCAAATGTTATAGAAATTGATATTAAAACTCCAGCTAAGTATAGTCTTGAGCAGAATTATCCTAATCCGTTTAATCCTTCTACGGTTATTCGTTATCAGTTATCCGTCAATAGTTATGTAACTCTAAAAGTTTATGATGTTCTTGGAAATGAGGTGGCTGTATTAGTTGATGAGTTTAGAGAAGCCGGCAGATTTGAAATAACATTTGATGCTTCGAATCTTGCAAGCGGGATGTATCTGTACAGATTACAATCGGGCAATTACATTGAAACAAAGAAGATGGTCATCATCAAGTAATGCGTAGCTATTATTTAAGGTCGGGATTAAAAATCCCGGCCTTAATCAATTTCTATAATTGTAAATAAGAAATAACTTAATAGCGAAATTATTTCTACAGTTCATAATTCATTCCCCCGCCCTATTGTTTGCTAATAAACATCGCTTCTTTATATTTGAATTATGTTATTATTCAACCGCTTATTATTCAATACAATTTTAATTATTTGTTTGGGACTGATTGGCTCAACCAACAGCTATGCACAATCTATAACATTTAATCATCTCACTGTTGAAGATGGACTTTCTAACAATAAAGTAAACACTATTACACAAGATAAGACAGGCTTTATCTGGTTTGGTACTGAGGATGGCTTAAGCAGATTCGATGGATATAACTTTAAAATCTATCGCCACGATCCTTCTGATTCAAATACTCTATCAAACAATAGTATCTGGGCTTTACTTGAAGACAGACAAGG